>JAYUVJ010000106.1:0-10212 GCA_043754155.1 Acidimicrobiia bacterium | reverse complement strand
GTTGCGAGCTTGCGCGTTGCTGGTCGAATCCGGAGCCCCCGACGCACTCCCTGGCTACGACAATGGATACGGAGTAGTCACCAGTATCGAAACGCTCGTTGCCGCGTCGATCCAATCAGCCGACACTCACGATGTGAAGTTGGCCGTGGCATTGCGCCGACTCGTCCACTTCGGATTGCTCACCGACTCTGAAGCAACGGAGGTCGGCATCGCACGTCTCTCCGCAGAGCAACTCACATAACCAACCAAGAATACGGGCCGGTCCAATCGAAGTTCGTGCATCACGGCACAATGATTATTGGTGTGCCCTGAGGAACGGTTTTGGCCAGTTTCGCGATTGACACATTGTTCAGGCGAATGCAGCCATGCGAGATGTTTTTCCCAAGGTCTTTCGGTTTGTTGGTTCCGTGTAAACCGATTTGACCGGAGCGGCTTTTGAACCGGGCAATCGTTTCGGAAAATGCAGAAACTCCAAACGCCCAGGTTCCATATTCGGAGCCTTTGTTAGAAACCTTCGCTAGCTCGGTGAGGTAATACTCGCCCAGCGGCGTGGGAGTCTTCGGGGCACCAATGGCCACCTTCTCGGCAAAAACCGGGGCACCAGCTTTATACAGTGTGAGCTTACGATCCGACAGATCGACGAGAATCGCGTAGTCGTAGGTCTTCACTTTTGCATCGGCGATGTTGATATAGCCCGTAACACCGTTTGGTCGTATTGGTAACCATACTTTCAATCGATCACCGCTTTTGGAAATCACCCTAAACACAAGCCGACGTGAAAAGTTCTCATAAGCATCCAATTTGACCGACGGCTTTATAGCTTCGGGTGTAGCGAAAATTTCAACCAATCGCTCGTTGGCAATGGCGACATCTACCGACGTTGGAATGTCGGCAACAGACTGTGCCCAAGCTGAGCCGGCAGGGAGGTTTGTAGCGCTTGCCAGGGCCGAGAGTGCCGTTACGGCAATCCCAACAGCCAACCGCCGCAGCCGTGTTCTTACGCTACGGCTAGTGAGATTCATAGGTGTACGTTCGATGTTCATGATCGTTCGTTCTTTCATCCGGTGAAGGGAAGCTGGTTACCGGAAAGCACAACGAAAGGAAGATCGGGGTTACTTTCAATCTGTACGGGCGATGTGGGTGGCGGCGGGGCCAGGGTTGGCGCCACCGTTATCGAAACGGGTGGAGGTGGAAGTGTCGGGGGAATCGTCGCCACAGTCGTTGTGGTCGTGCCTCCGCCTTTGATTGTTGTGCTCGTCGTGCTAGCAATTGTGGTTGTAGGCGCAGTTGTGGTTGTGCTTTTCGTTATAGTGGTCGTAGCTGTGGCGCTCGAAGTTGTGGTGGTCGAGCCGCAAGATAGATCCGCCGACACTGAAGCAACGGGCACGCTTTGATTGCCTTGTGTTACTGCTTTATTGCTAATCGAAGCACCGCCAGCCGGGCATGAAGCCACGGTAAAGGCCATGCAAACCTGGGCATTAACGTCGGCTTTCCACGACACATTGACCGTTGGTGCATTCGAGCCACTACCTGATGAAACAAATTCCAACGTCAACTTCGGATTTGCACCATACCCAATGGATGAAAGGTCATAGGAAAGTGCAGCGGTAACGGGGATCGTGGCTACAACTGCGTTCGTGGACGAGTTCTTTACTTTTATTTGAGTAAAGCCGGTCGACACCGGGCTAAAGGTTGCCTTGTCCCAGGTGACTACGTGGGGCTTGTTGTCACAGAAGTTCAGGCCCGGTTCGACGGTTACCGAAGAACCTGCACCGCATCCGATACCACCGGTCGCTGCATTAAATTTGAAAGGGATGCCTTTGTCCCCAAGACCGTACATACAGCTCTGATCGTCTGGATCGGCCATGAAACCGTAGTTAATCAAAACTGACGAGTTCTGCATCTTTCCTGCGGTCCCGAAACCAGAACAATGCGCAATTGTAGTTGCGTCAACACAGACTGCGCCGTCGGCCGTCCAACTTGATCCGTTGAACTTTCCCATTGGGAAATACCACTTAGTTCCTATGATCAACGTCGTACCCAAAATGTTGCCGAAGACTCCGCCGGTTAACAACGTGGCCATTGCCGGATCCGCAGAACCATCAACCTTGTAACAGCTGAAGGCAACGTTGGCCCACGAACTGCACGCCCCCGTGGGAGTAGCAATGGAGACGCTGGCGGTCGTGACGGTCATTGTTTTTGTGGCTGAATTGTTAAAGCCGGCACAAACCAACGACGGGTTGCTAAGTTGCCGACAGGTCATGGTGGTGCGATCGAGCAACGCCCATAACCGGTTGGCCTGTGGATCAAACGACAGGACCAGAGAGTAAGAACTCGCCACGGCAACATTGAACTTTCCGAGATCTTGATCGGTCACTCCAGCACATGGCGCTCCAGCGATTGTGCGACACATCAACGACAGATTTTGCCAAGCCGTTCCGGATCCAACCGGGGAAGCATTCGCCACGACTGCCCAAAGATTGTCACTTGCCGGCTGCTCCACAACACCTGAGTGGTAAGCGAACGAACGAAGCGCAGAACCGGGTGCAACGGCAGGAAAGCCCGATGCCGATGCAACCGTTGAGCTTTGCCAAACGGTGAACCCGCAGAAATTTGTTGTCCCATTGACGAAATTGGCGGTGTCAAAACAGGCAACGCCGATTTCAGAGTTCGCCCCACTTCGCCGAGAGGCCGCGTAATAGACCTTGGTGCCGCGGATTGCTGCATCGACGAATCCGCCGGTGTGCAAGAGGTTGCCGGAACCGTCTTTTAACGCCGGAGACGAAAACGGCAAGCAGGAGTTGAGCGTTGCTTTGTCCCAGCAATCGACTTTGGCTGCGGCAATGTTGACGTTTGGTACCCCGTGATTGAAGCCGTACACCTTGCTACCGACAATTACCGGAAGCCACCCGTCGCCACCACTGGACGGGCTGCCCGTTGCACTCGATGCCAATACGGCCGACACGCTCGAAAGGTTGGCGAAATTCCCCGTGAACGTGGTGGGCGTATTGCCACCCGCACCACCAAACTCCACCGAAGGATTTTTCGTCCAACCAGGAGGCATCTTCAACGAACTGCCCACGTAACCCAGCTGCGGCGCCGGAGTGTCAGTAATCGATATTGGCCCAGCCCCCTTGTAGGACAGCACGTAGTTGACAGTGTCGCCTACCTTGATTGGACCGATAATCGCGTTACCGGATGCATCGACGGCAACCTTCGTGAGCGACGATGCCTGCGCATCGGCTGAAATTCCAACCCCTGCCGCAACTGTTGCCACGAGAGCAACCCCCATCGTGATGTGAACGCAGCGCCTCGCAAGTCCATTGCTAAATAGTTTTACCTTCATCGCGCTGATGTTCATAACGGGTCATTCAATTTTACGTTCGTCATGCTGAGACATTTCCATTTTCGTATCGCTGTATAAGGCCTATGAGCCGACTTTTTCAATCGTGTAAGAATCAAAGGAAATTCATACTAGGAGAACTCCTAGTATTTCAGTAGCCTTTGGTTACGCTTATGGACTCACCACTGCACCAAATAGACCATTGGCCTGTGGACCATGCTGCGGTTGCGGTAGTTGGGCCGGGTGGCATCGTGGCGCAACATGGGGATCATGACCGTGAGTTTCGTTTAGCGTCAATCAGCAAAGTGATGATGGGGTACGCCACGATGATTGCCGTCGAAGAGGGAAGCGTAAACCTCGACGACTTCGTTGTAAGTGGTGAACCAACAGAGCCAATCGAACCCACCGAAACCCCCGGTACGGCGCCTTTCACCCTTAGGCATCTGCTTTCGCATGCGGCTGGTTTCGGATTCGACACTGGTTCTAAACAACTTTCCCCACCCGGAACCAGGCGGATGTATTCCAATGAGGGCATCGAACGGGCAGCCCGACATGTAGAACGGTGCACCGAAATGCCTTTCGTTGATTACCTCCGAGAAGCACTTTTCGAACCACTCGAAATGACGAACACCGAACTACGCGGTTCGCCCGCCAGCCACATCTATTCCAACGTGATGGATATGTCGGTGTTTTCCCGCGAGCTGCTTCGGCCAACGTTGCTCGCTCCTGAAACGTTTGCCGATTTCAGCAGCTGCCAGTTCCCCACGCTCGCTGGCATCCTCCCCGGAATTGGCCGATTCGATCCGCTGCCTTGGGGTCTTGGGGTGGAAATTAAAGGCCACAAACAACCTCACTGGAGCGGAAGGCTGACATCGCCCGCCACGTTTGGGCACTTCGGAGGAACGGGCACATTTGTTTGGGTGGACCCAGCCCGTGAACTAGCCGTCGTTGCTCTGGCCGACCGCGAGTTCAACGAATGGGCCATGTCCCTTTGGCCTCAATTCAACGATGCCATCGTTTCGACCTACACGCCATGAACATTGACCCTCACTGGTTATCGCGATCTTTGTAACTCTCGGGTCACTTGTTAACCCTCCCTACTGTTAACCCTCCCTAGGCCAATTGGCTGGGCTCGCCGAGTGAGTGGAATCCAACCGGCCACTACGATGCAAGCCTATGGAACGAACAACTACCGTCGCCGTTATCGGAGGTGGGGCTGCAGGCCTTACCTCTGCTCATTTTCTGGCTCGTGCTGGCGTTTCCGTTGAAGTCTTCGATCAGGATCGCTCAATTTTGAAGCGCGCGTTGCTGAAGAACCTTCCTGGTGTTCAAGAGCTTGAAGGGCGTGATCTTTTAGCTTCCCTGCGATCCAAACTGGTGGCCCTTGCAGTTCCTACCTGCACATCGAAGGTTGACGACGTGCAACCAGCGGCGCAGGGATTCGACGTCGTTGCCGGAGAGGATCGAATTTCTGCTCGCTACGTTGTGCTTGCCACCGGCCAAGGAACACTCAAGTTGGCGTCGTTAGAGGTTGACACTACTGAGGCCCGCCAGCCGTTTGTAAAAGTCAACGTAGTCACGAACAACTGGGGTGCCACCTCGATCCCTGGAGTATGGGCGGCTGGTGTGGTTGCTGGATGGCCGTCGCAAGCTGTGGTCTGCGCTGGGAGTGGAGCCAACGTTGCGATCGAGATCATAAGCGCGCTAAAGGGTGAGTTTTGGGTCGACCACGACGATTCAATTCTGGCCCCCGATCCTGCTTGAGTTGTGGCAACTACAACCCAACACCAAGTAACGGCTCGCCAAACGCGTGCCACGGTCATCGTTCCCTGCTTTAACGAGGAAGGCTATATCGATCGTCTGTTGGCCACCATGCTTCCTCAAATTGTTACCGACGACCGATGGCGAGTTGTGCTCGTCGACGATGCAAGCACTGATGCCACACCGAAACTTCTCGCCATGGCTGCGATCACTCACCGCAACCGAATGCAAGTAGTTACTGGTCGCTTTGGTTCGCCTGGAGGTTCACGAAGTGCAGGCGTTGCCGCGGCCATGACTTCGGGCGGGTTAGCCCCCGAGTGGCTCGTGACCGTCGATGCCGACGTAGAAGTACGGAGCGATTGGTTAGCCCAGTGGAATCAAACTTTTGATTCCATCGACAGTGATGCCATCGACAGTGAAGAAACCGTTGGTGCGATCAATGGCGGCGAAATCCAAGATCATCTGTACACAGATCATCCTAATGCCCGCAAGGTCAGCAGCGCTTTCGGACTTGGGCTCATCACCGGCGAACGCCTGGCTGGCATTACCAACCTCAACGGCGTAAACCATGCGGTGCGAAGCGTTGCCTATCTCACTGCCGGACCGTATCTTCAGCCCACCGCTCCCGGCCCCGACGGGGTGATCTCACTTGCTGGTGAAGACTGGGATCTTGGTGTTCGTCTGCGTCGAACGGGGTTTCGGATTGTGGAGACACCCGCTTCGGTGATCGATCGAGGACGCCGTTTTCTGGCCGACGTGCATGCCTATGTGAGCGGCGAAGCCTATGAGGGTGCGTTTCAACGGCTCAAACCAACCGGTGGTTCACGCGACATTGCGGCCGATGAAGTAGCAAGCCTCGTTGACGGAGCCATCGAACGATCCCTGCGACACTTTCTGCTTAAACCCATTCTCGCGGGGATCACACCGATTGCATCGGTCGAAGGTCTTTCGCCGTCCACCCGCGAAGCCATGCACAACTGGATGATTCGTTGGCCTCATCCAACGTTTGAAGAGTCGCGCAATGGCTTCATCTTTGGTCGACTAGAGCGATTCAGCAACACCTTCAGCGAAGCGGTTCGCCGAGATCTCCACCTCCAACTCGATTCGGTTCTGTCCTCTGTCGCTTAGCGAAACCAGGATTGGAACATTTCTTTACAGTGCCGTTTCACGAAAGCTAATTCCATGCCTCATCGTTCTCCCATTACCTGCGTCGACCATCATCTCGCCACCGATTTGCGTGTTACCGGCGGGTACGACGGCCGGGTTGTCGCCTGGAATTCGGATGGCTCTGAACACTGGTCTACCGATTTCGACGACCTGGTAAACGACGTGCGAATTGATCCGACAGGAACTCGCGTGGCGGTTGCCGTTGCCGACAGTTTCGCCTTCGTGCTTGACATGGCTAACGGAGCACGCACTGATGTGTTTGGACCTCATGGGGACGATGTCAACGCGGTTCGTTGGTCGCCCGACGCTTCACATTTAGCGTGCGTGATGGATCACCTCGACTCCACGATTCGCATCTGGCCGATGAATGGTGGCGCTAGCACAGCCTTGAATGGGCATGAAAGTGGCGTGTTTGCGGTGGCGTTCGATCCAACCGGCACCCGCGTGGCCACGGTGGCGGAAGATTCCACCGCACGAATCTGGGACGTTGCTTCGGGCGCGCAGCTTCATATACTCCATCACCCCGGTGATCCCGAAGCGCTGGATTGGTCACCCGATGGCACTGTGATCGTCACCGGATGCGACGACGGTATAGCTCGTGTGTGGGATCCATCTACCGGCTTATTGATTCGTGAACTTAGCGATGCAAGTGCTGCGGTTCGATTCATCCGCTTTGATGCCACTGGCGCACGGGTGCTTATTGGCTCCTACGATGCCACTATGCGCGCGTATGGTTGTGGGACCTGGTCGCTGATCGAATCGTATCGTCAAGCCTTTCAGTGGGAACGAGCTGGCGGCTTCACCAACAACGGCATTGTAATTGGTAGTTTCGGCGCGGGCCCACTGGAATATCCACCAACCGGAAAGCCTATGGAGCTCACATACGGCATCAATGCGATTGCCTCGAAAAACGGTCGGCTACTCGTAGGTCGTGATGATGGCCGAGTGGTAGATGTTCTGCGCGCAGAGATTCTCACCCAACACAACACCATCGTAAACACCGTTGCCATCTCGCCCGATAACCGCAGCGTTGCTAGTGGTGACTATCGAGGCGGGGTCCGCGTCACACCGCTACAACCTGGCGACGGGCCAGCAATCGTAACTCGCACAGCCGATGGTGGTCCGGTTAATTCCATTGCCTGGAATCCACGGGGAAACACGTTCTACAGCGGCGGTTATGACGGTTGCGTCCGCACCTGGCAGAGAGATGGAACTTGCACCGCCACCTTCGACGCTCACCATGGACCCATCAAATCTTTGGCCTGGAGTGCCTCAGCCAGACTGCTGATCGCTGGCTCCTCGGATGGTTCGCTCAGCGCATGGCAAGACGGCCAAGAGGCATGGAGGGCCTCTACCGATGATTTGGTGTTAGTCAATGCCGTGGCCTGTGCCGACGATGCGGGAATCGTAGTGTCGGCTTCGCGCGATTTGCGGGTGCGTATCTGGGACGCAGCAACCGGCGCGCTCATCGAAACCCTCGGACAGGGCCACCGAAAATCGGTGAAAGCCGTTGCTGTTTCGAGCGATGGCAAGCTGATCCTTTCCGGCTCCTATGACGGCACCGCCATCGTGTGGCATCGAGGCCAACGAGGTTGGCAGTGGACACCATTGCGTCTTCACGGAAAACCAGGCGTGCCTGCCGTTGCCCTTGGTGAAGGCGCGTTGTTTACGGCCGGGTGGAACGGCACGGTGGGCCATTGGGATCTCAATGGTCACCAAACCGCTGAGTACCTAGCCAACGAGATCCACTAATGGAACCGGATACCTATTTCACGGGGCCCTTTGACGATGATGCCGCCATGGGTTTGGCGATCCAAGTTGCTGCGCAATCGCGGTTGTGGACTGCGCCGAATCCTTGGGTTGGCGCCGTTCTGCTCGACGCGCAACGACAGGTTGTTGCCACTGGTCGCACACAACCGCCGGGTGGTCCCCACGCCGAAGCGATGGCCCTACGTGAAGCCGGCAGACTCGCAAAGAGCGCCACCCTGGTAGTCACACTGGAGCCCTGTTCTCATCACGGGCGTACCCCACCGTGTGCCGACGCCGTAATTGAGGCCGGAATTACCCGCGTCGTTGTTGCGGTTCGAGACCCCGATGTGAAGGTGGCCGGACAGGGCATTCAACGGCTACGCGACGCTGGTATCGAAGTGATCGAAGGGGTAGGTGCCTCACTGGTGGAGGAACAACTCAAGCCGTATCTCCATCAACGACGGACCGGTCGGCCTTTCGTTGTGCTCAAATTGGCCATGACCCTCGATGGGCGGATCGCCGCACCCGATGGTACGTCCACATGGATTACCGGCGAAGAAGCCCGACGCGATGTTCACCAATTGCGCTCCGAATGTGATGCCATCTTGGTGGGCGCAGGAACCGTACGCGCCGACGATCCTTCCCTCACCGTCCGTATGGTCGAGGGCCGCGACCCAGCTCGTTACGTGCTCGGGCTCGTTGCCAAAACCGCCAAGGTGCAACCTTGTGTCGAGCTGCAAGGCGAACTCACCGAAGTGCTCGACGAGCTAGGACGACGAGGCCACCTGCAACTGCTCGTAGAGGGCGGAGCCAGTGTGGCCAGAACATTCCATCGAGCCGACCTCATCGATCAATACTATGTCTACATAGCACCAGCACTGCTCGGTGGCGACGACGGACGACCCCTTTTTGCCGGACCAGGTGCGCCCACCATAAGTGATCTGTGGCGCGGCTCCTTCCGTTCCGTCACCCAGCTCGGTGCCGACATCCGCGTGATCCTCGATCGTGCGGCGACGATTGCGCCTTCTGCAAGATGAGCGGTTTCCATAGACGTTTTGTACCCACCCATGGCACCAACGAGGAACGGCACACCCCATGACGTGTCGCTCAAAGCTGCTGGGAACCGCTGCGGCTCTGTGTACCAATTTGCTGGTGAATTTGGGATTGCCTAACTGGGAACCGCTACCGGTAGGCGCTCTGTGGACTGAAGGATCACTGCGGCGATCACCACAAGTCCACCCAGCACCGTAAGAGTGCCGGGGGATTCGGAGTAAGCAATCCACACCCACAACGGGCCCAGTATTACTTCGAGCAACGTAATGAGTCCGGTTTCCGCGGCGGCAATCAGCCGAGCACCGATGATGAAACACAGTTGGCCGAGTCCCATCTGAAACACGCCCATAAGGACCACACGGACAAGGTCGGGTTTGCCAACTGTCGAGAGATGCGCGAATGGCAGCGCGCAAAGGAATACGAGGAGTTGCGAGAGCGCCGAAGCTGGTGCCATCGACACCGCTTTCGAAAATCGAGTCAGCACGATGGTTACGGCAAACAACGCCGACATCCCACCAGCAGCCAGAAGCCCGGTAATGGAACCGACCGTGGGACCACCAACCATCAGCGCCACACCGCCAACCGCGATACTCATGGCCACCCAGGCTCGTCGAGACGCGTGTTCACCCAAAAAAACACGAGCCAACACCACGGCAACTAGAGGCGTCAACGCCTGAATGAACAACACGCTGGCCACGCTGGTTCGATTGAGGGCAAAGATGAAACATGCCGATGCACCACCGCTACAAACCGCCATAGCCAACCCAGGCCATCCTGGTGCTCGCACAAACGAAAGGATCGGTTCACTGGTTCTGCGGGCCTCAACAATCACCACTACGGACAATGCCAGAAAGGCAACGCCTGATCGCGACGCCGCCTGCGTGGCAATGTCGAGCTTCAATCCCTTTTGCAACACCCCGGCAAATGACCAGGCAACGGCGGCGAGAGCCACAAAGATTTGTCCCCGTCGGTGGAGGTCCTCGACGGGTGGATGCACGGCTGCCAACTTAGCGTCGAAACGTCGAAATTCCCTTTTGGGTCATCGACTGAACAGCGGCATTCCTGGACGGAACCAAGAACTCACTACATCTGACAACGGCAATTCCAAAGGCAAGATGTGGCGGGCAGACCTTATTCGC
>JAYUVJ010000105.1:0-2990 GCA_043754155.1 Acidimicrobiia bacterium | reverse complement strand
GCGCCAGCACCACCGGCACCGCCCGTAGTCCCGGTAGTTGTGGCCGAAGTCGAAGCACCAGCAGCGCCGAGTGCTGTTACCTTGACCGCACAAACACCATCGGGAACTACGCCCGAGGCAATCAAGCCGACCGGGGCAGTCGCCGACACCGCGGAGCCAAACGAGATCGCCGTCGGGCCAGCCGCCGAACCTGATGCTGGATCCGCCGATGCGCTTGGGGTGTACAAACCTGCCAACGGCATGCCCGCGGCGATCACGGCAGAGGCAACAGCGGCACGAAGCGAAAATGCTCGAGCCTTGCCAGATGCTTGAGACGTTTGAGGTGTGGTGTTGCAGCGGGGAAAACGCAGAAACATGGTTCCATCCAAAGTTAGGAGCGGTAAGCGCGACCGCTCTTGTTCCTCATTGGATTCGACCCTCAAAGCGCCCTGCTGAAGCGGTTCGCCGTTAACTACCCCGCATCGCTAAGAATTCTACAGCCAGTCGAGTAAATTACTCATCAAACGTACATAATTCCCCCATGCAAGGGAAAGAAGCACGTAGATCATTAGACCTATTCATTCGGGATTTCAACGGCTCTAAGGACCCAGGCACGCCTAGCATAACCAGAAGCCAGCTAACAAAAAAGCTCTCTTCGTTGCCGAGTTCTTTTGGTTTCAAAGTAAAAACCTACGCCGCAAACATGGATGATCGAGTGGTTCCCAAGCTGAAATCGTGGATGCCAACTTCACGAGTTAACGATTGGACCGTTACGACCAAACCTTCCTGGCCGCCCGTCACGGCTTCAACAACCGTGTAGTGAGGTAATCCTGTGAGTGGGGCGTGACATCATCAACCGTTAAGATTTAAACAAAAACTCTGCTTCATCAGGATCCACAAATAGTCTAATTTCGTCTCGCAATTCAGAATTCAAGGTCAATTCAGGATCTGCCGACGCAATCTCCTGAGCAACTCGTCGTGCTTCGATCACCAGGTTCTTGTCACGGCGAAGCGATGCCAGCTTGAGGTCACTGCGCCCCTTCTGGCGGGTACCCATGATCGATCCTTCGCCACGCAACTCAAGATCAACTTCAGCAAGTTCAAAACCGTCGGTGGAGCGTTCAATTGCGGCCAACCGTTCTTCGCCGTCACTCGTTTTCGGGTCAGCCAGCAAATAGCAGAACGATGCAGCAGCACCACGACCCACTCGACCACGCAACTGGTGCAGCTGGGCAATACCAAAACGATCCGCATCTTGAATAACCATGACCGTTGCATTGGGCACGTCGACACCAACTTCGATCACCGTTGTAGCGATCAACACATCGAGTTTGCGGGCCCGGAAATCGTTCATGACTTGCTCTTTTTGCAGGCTCGGCATTTGGCCGTGCAACAAGCCCAGCTTCAAGCCGTGAAGATGCCCTCCGCTCAGTTCTTCAAACGTTTCCGTGGCACTGCGGGCCTGGATCTTCTCCGATTCCTCTACCAACGGACACACCACATAGGCCTGGCGTCCCGCCTCGACCTCTTCACGCACATGGGTATAGGCCGCGACTTCTTCCAACTCGCTCCGGGCCCACCGAGTCACGATCGGCGTACGCCCCGGCGGCAGTTCATCGAGAATGGTGGAGTCCAGATCCCCGTACACAGTCATGGCTGCTGTGCGGGGAATAGGAGTGGCCGTCATTACCAAAACATCGGGATCTTGACCATTGCCTTTCGCTCTCAACGCGGCTCGTTGCTCTACCCCAAAGCGATGTTGCTCGTCTATCACCACCATGCCCAATGCGCGAAATTCCACCCCTTCAGAAATCAATGCATGCGTACCAATTAATAAGTCAACTGTCGAGTTAGCCAATGCCGCGAAAAGTTCCCTACGCTCAGCAGCCGTGGTCTTGTTCGTTAACAACTTAACCGTTAGCGGACGGGTTCCCATCAGTGAGCCTGGCTCTTTCACATGCAAATCCGCCTTGGTCAAAATGTTGCGAATACCAATGAAGTGCTGCTCCGCCAATACTTCCGTTGGTGCCATAAGCGCCGCTTGGTGTCCGTCTTGAATTGCCATCAAACACGCCGCAACAGCCACCAAGGTTTTGCCTGCACCTACATCGCCCTGCAACAAACGGTGCATAGGTAGCGGCGAGGCAAGATCATGTCCAATTTCCTTGATCGCTCGGTTCTGAGCGCTCGTGAGCGGAAATGGCAGAGACTTCACGAACGCGTCGACCATGGGCCCGTGATTAGGATCATCAGCACACTTATGGACAATGCCTTGGGCGTCGCGTTCAACGGCGCGCTTGCGCATCACCAACACGAGCTGCAATCGAAGGAGTTCATCGAAGGCCAGACGTTTTCGGGCGGCCATCGCTGCTGCCATCGAATCTGGTAAGTGCACGTTGCGAATAGCCCAGGAGCGATCAACTAAATCGATTTCGTCGGCGTAGATCGTGGGTAGCGGATCAACAAATGTACCGGCGCGCTCCAACGCTTCTTCTATCCAGTCGGCAATTTCCCACGTGGTCAGCCCCGATTTTTCTGATTGTGGATACAGCGGAACCACTTTGCCGGTTTTAGAACCCACCAGATCCACCACCGGAGAAGTCATCTGCCGTGTGCCGTTGAAGGCATCCACCTTGCCGAAAAGCGCAACTTCAGTACCAGCGGTGAGTTGCTTAGCCCGCCACGGCTGATTGAAAAAGGTGACCTTCAAATAGCCGCTGCCATCAGCCACATCCACTGTTACCAGACTGCGATTGTTCTTGGTTTTGCGGGCTTCACAACGCTTGACGGTGGCCAACACCAATGCCTCTTTGCCAATCTCGAGATTCTTTATCGACACCTCGGCACTGCGATCGATGTATCGGCGCGGATAATAGGTAATTAGATCAAGCACCGTGTCGATGCCCATCTCCTTCAACCCGACCAACCGTTTAGGCCCCACCCGCTTCAAATCAGCGACCCCAATATTCGCCAATTGTCGAAGTCGTCTTGCCACCCCTTCAACCTACCTG
>JAYUVJ010000104.1:0-5434 GCA_043754155.1 Acidimicrobiia bacterium | reverse complement strand
GACGGTCAGGTCTGCCCCACCCAACGATGCCAAGTGTACTTAGGAGCTCAAGCCGAATACGGCAAAATGAATTCCGCTGTCGACGCCACCCGAGGCAAGGTCCTCACCTACGGCGGAAAACTGGCCGCTACCTTTTACTCCGCTTCAGGCGGTGGAACCATCGCCACCCCGGAGGAAGGCTTTGGTGGAGGATCGTCACAGCAGCCGTATTTGAGAGCCGGTTCGTACCCAACCGGCGATGTGTTGGCCTGGACCGTTCGCATGCCGTTGAGTGAGGTAGCCAGACGCGTTGGCTATGGCGGATCACCGCGCGGGGTTACGGTTACTCGCGTTGGGGCTTCAGGGCGAGCACTTGAAGTGACTGTCGACGGATCATCGGGGCCATTTCGAGTAGGAGGTCCAAAGTTTGACGCTGCGCTCGGTCTGAAGTCCACATTCTTCACTATCAACGAACCCGTGTTTGGATCGAGCGGATCTGATTTGGGTGTTGGTGGGGATGGTTTTGGGCCGGGCTCTGGGAGCGCCGGCAGCTCAAGTGATCTCACCAGTGCACTTGCCGCTTTGGGCCTTTCCAATGCAACCCCCGGAGCGGGATTGGAAGAACAGTCGCGTCTCTTGGCAGCAGCCGACCCAGATTTTGCAGCCGGTGCGGCAACGACATTACCGCCCACGGCGCTCATCCCCTCTGAAATTGCCTCGTCCAATGTTGATCAAAGTTCCCCGGATTTCAGCTCCGGTGGCTTCGACTCGGCGGCTTCGTCTGCTGGTTTTTCGGTTAATTCCGGGTTAGTTGCGGACACCACTTCTGTGCCGAACTCCACAGTGTCGGCTCCCAAGCCGACCCAACCAGACAACTCTGCGGGCTCAACCATCGAAGCCATCAATCTGCCGGAGCAAAAGCCGTCCTCCTCCAGCCGTGATGTGGCCTTTTTCGCCGTTCCCACTGCCCTGCTTGGATTCGTAGGCGTTGGGTTACGACGCAGGATGAAAGCGAACAAATCCGCCAACCCATCTCCGCCGCGCAACCGCGCTGCTTCACCACGCCCCCGGCCCACGTCACGACCTGATGGATTCGATCGGCCGATGCGACCCTCACGTAACGATCAACCAGACCAACCCGGTCGCCGTTCACCACCAGGCAGTTCTCGCCCTGGACCTCGTCCAACTAACGCTTCACGAACCCGCGTAACCGAGCCCCAACAACGTCGACCAAACCCAAATCGTTCCAACACAAATCGTTCCAACACAAATCGTTCCAACATCCGTCCGTTGGCCTGCGATCCCATCGCGACCGATGCTGCAGCCCGCCCTGATGCTGACAATCTCCACTCTTCCTTTAGCGAAGAACCATGAATTATTCGATCGTAAGAAGTATTGGTATCTGTGAAGTTTGTGTCGAGGTTTTTGCTTCGACCAAAAGAGGATAGGTTCCGGCCTTCAAAGCCAGCGTTGAGCTAATCCAAATTGAGGAAGTACCGGTGGTGGGATTTTGTTGGTAGCCAACCCACACGTTCTCGGGTACATCAAGTACGCGTAACATCGCCGATCCAGCGAAGTTCGACAGCGGCGAAATTGTGGCTGTCAGCGTTACTACTCCACCCGTTTTGAGCTTCTTTCCGTCGCTCGTAACCACAAAGGTGAATCCGCCGCTTCCCGAAGGAATGGTCGTCGTAGACGTTGTCGTGCTCACTGTTGACCCAGCCGAGGACGAGCCCGAGGGGGCTGTCGCACCTGGTGTAAGCACGGTCAGGGTGTAGTTCACAAACTTGGTAGTCGCCGCAGCGACGGCCATCACTCGAAGTTGGTACTCGCCCGGCACCATAAGCAGTGCCGCAATAAGGCGTACCTCAGAACCACCGGTTGTGGGGTTAGGTGTTCCGGTTACGGTGATGCCGTTAGGAAGATCGGCAAAGAACAAATCCACGGGACGAGCTACGCCCCGAGGAAGTACCAGCACCAGCATCGCCGCCGATGAGCCCATGTTCACCGCGACGCGAGGTGACGGAATCTGCAGATCAAAATCGAAGGCTGCAGTAACTGGGATGGATGTTGTGGTCGCTTTAGCAGCGGTCGTGGCCGGCAACGTGGAAATAGTGATGGGTGTTGTTGTGGTCAGGGCTGGCGGTGTTGTTGTAGGCAATGGTGCTGCTGCGGCAGCACTTAGGGGTGGGAGCGATATCGCAGGCGTTGCGGGTGCGATGGTGATTACCGGGGGCACGGAGGATTCGAGCACCACGCTTCGACGTTTGATGGACACCGTTGAAACCCCGGTGAGCTGACTTGTTGTTGAGCGCCTGGCCACCGTCTTTTTGGTCGCCGTGCTTTTCGTCGCTGCTACCAACTTTTTCGCGGCGCTGTTGGCATCTGTCTTCTTGATTGCCGCCGCTCGTCCCGCGGTTGGCAGACTCACGAGAACCACCCCCAAAATCCCAACGCGAATTGCAGCGCTCCAGCGGACGATGCGAGGCAATGATCGTTCGGTCTTAGCCATGGTGCCCCTGTTGCCATTCGTCGAGTTTTCCGAGACACGCGTTGCGTGCACCGATAAGTGCCCAAAGAGTACCGGCCTCAAACAACGACTGGGCGGATGAACCGTCGTCGACGGAGTGAAGGGGCGAAAACCAATGATGCCCAGACACCGAAGTGCGTGGGCATCATTTCGTTCTAGCTAGTCACTAATGCGTGCTCAGGTACCTTCGCTATCGTCGCTCGGATGAATCTCGGCTAGTGGTGGATCCGGGAATTTTCCACGCCGACCGCGAAGAACTTAGGGAATTGTTCTCTAGTAGTCGTCCATCCCGCCGCCACCCATTGGGGATGCGTCCTTCTCAGGCTTGTCGACTATTACTGCCTCAGTGGTGAGGAACAGTGCAGCGATCGATGCAGCATTCTGCAAGGCGGAACGGGTTACCTTGCCGGCGTCAATAACGCCAGCCTTTACGAGGTCCTCGTAGACGCCAGTAGCGGCATTCAAACCTTCGGAGGCAACGGTAAGTGAACGTACCTTCTCGATTACTACGCCGCCTTCGAGGCCAGCATTGATAGCAATCTGTTTGAGTGGCTCTTCAACAGCCTTGGCAACAATACGTGCGCCCGTAGCTTCGTCACCGGTGAGGGTGTCGGCAAGAGCCAAGATGGCCTTTTGGCTGCGAAGCAAGGCAACGCCGCCGCCAGGAACAACGCCTTCTTCAACGGCAGCCTTGGTGGTGGAGACTGCGTCTTCGATGCGGTGCTTCTTCTCTTTGAGCTCAACTTCAGTAGCTGCGCCCACCTTGATGACGGCAACGCCGCCCGAAAGCTTGGCCAAACGCTCCTGGAGCTTCTCGCGGTCGTAATCGGAATCGGTGTTCTCGATCTCAGCCTTGATCTGGGCGATACGGCCCTTTACATCGTCGGCTGAGCCAGCACCTTCAACAACGGTGGTCTCATCCTTGGTGATGACAATCTTGCGGGCACGGCCCAGAAGATCCATCGTGGCGTTTTCCAACTTGAGGCCGACTTCTTCAGCAATGACTGTGCCACCGGTGAGAATTGCCATGTCCTGGAGCATGGCCTTGCGACGCTCGCCGAAGCCCGGAGCCTTAACGGCAACGCTCTTGAACGTGCCACGAATCTTGTTCACAACCAAGGTTGCCAAGGCTTCGCCTTCAACGTCTTCGGCGATGATCACCAATGGCTTGCCCGACTGCATGACCTTCTCAAGAACAGGCAACATGTCACGAACGGCTGAGATCTTGCCGGCAACGAGGAGAATGTACGGATCCTCAAGCGAGGCCTCCATGCGCTCCATATCGGTAGCGAAGTATGGGGAGATGTAGCCCTTGTCGAAGCGCATACCTTCAACGAGGTCCATCTGCATGCCGAAGGTTTGTGACTCTTCAACGGTGATAACGCCGTCTTTGCCAACCTTGTCGATGGCCTCAGCAATGAGTCCACCAATCTCGGTGTCGGCGGAAGAGATCGAAGCGACCTGGCTGATCTTTTCGGTGGAACCGTCAACGGATTCGCTGATGGCCTTGATGGCCTCTACAGCAACAGCAACTGCGGCTTCGATACCTTTCTTGAGGGCCATTGGGTTGGCGCCGGCTGCTACGTTACGCAGGCCTTCACGGACCATGGCACCAGCCAAAACAGTGGCGGTGGTGGTGCCGTCGCCAGCTACATCATCGGTCTTCTTGGCGACTTCTTTGACCAATTCGGCGCCGAGACGCTCGTAGGGATCTTCGAGATCGATTTCCTTGGCAATCGAAACGCCGTCATTGGTGATGGTGGGAGCGCCCCACTTCTTCTCCAAAACAACGTTACGACCCTTGGGGCCGAGCGTTACCTTTACGGCATCAACTAGCTGCTGCATGCCCTTTTCTAGGGAACGGCGTGCGACTTCATCGAACGCAATCATTTTCGCCATGGTGGACTCCTTGTGCGAGTGCTCTATTAGTTACGAGAAATTAGTTACGAGAATTTCCACACGACGCGGATGCGCCAAAACTGCTGAAAACTCAGTTCTGGCACTCGTCGTATGCGACTGCTAACCGTAGTCGATCCAGATACCTAGTTAGCAATGTCGGGGGGAGAGTGCCAGCGCTTAGTTCCGTACTAGCGGGTCAAGAGTTCGTTGGCTAGTTCTCGGACGCAGGCTATCGGCTCGGCGAGGGAGCGGTCGGGGCCGAAGCGGGAGGTGAGGGAGATCAATTCGACGCCGGCGCCCATGAAGGCTGGGGGGACTACGAGTCCAGGTTCGATGTCGCCGGCTAGGACTACAACAGGTACTTGATGTTCGGCGGCTAGGGCGCAGACTCCGCCTACGACCTTGCCGTCGAAGGATTCTTCGTCGCAGTAACCTTCGCCGGTGATGATCAGTGTGGCGCCTTCGATGGCGTCGTAAAGGCCTACTTCTTCGGCGATCAGCGAAAAGCCTGAGGTGATGGTGGCGCCGATTGAGGCCAGCCCACCGGCTAATCCTCCAGCAGCGCCGCCTCCGGGGATGTCCCTGATATCGATGCCACGAGCTGCGAGGTAGTCGTCGGCCAGGCGTTCTAGGCGACGGGTGAGCAGGTCTACTTGGGCTGGTGACGCGCCCTTTTGCGGTCCGAACACTCGGGCGGCGTCTACGAAGGTGGTTCCGACGTCGCAAGCGACAATGAACTCGATGCCACGAAAACGGGCGAGGGGTTCCATGGCTTTAAGCGCACCAAGTCCTCCGTCGGTGGTGGCCGAGCCGCCAACGGTGACCACTATGCGTTTGGCCCCGGCAGTTGCTGCTTCAGCGATTAGTTGGCCGGTACCTATGGTCGACGCGTCGAGAGGATCGTTTCCTGCCCGTCCGCCAGCCAGGGTCAGGCCTGAGGCCAGCGCCATTTCGATGTACGCAGTGGCCCCTCTGAGCAGCCATTTAGCTTCTATCCGCTCGCCTAATGGCCCGGTTACCTTCGCC
>JAYUVJ010000103.1:0-12434 GCA_043754155.1 Acidimicrobiia bacterium | reverse complement strand
ATGGTTATGAAAGGCTTGGATTTTGAAAATATCCATGATCTCGTAGGTATACGTATTGTTGTCGAATCGGTGAAAGATTGCTACGCAGCGCTTGGCTCGATCCATGCATTGTGGAAGCCAGTGCAGGGCCGATTCAAGGACTACATCGCCATGCCGAAGTTCAACCTTTATCAGTCGCTCCATACCACCGTGGTTGGGCCCCAAGGTAAAGTTTTGGAATGCCAAATTCGTAGCGTGGAAATGCACCAGATTGCCGAGACCGGCATCGCTGCCCATTGGGGTTACAAGGACACTAAGCGCACCGGTAATGCCGTCGACACTACGGAACTGGCTTGGTTGCAACGCTTGGCCGAAGCACAACCCGACGCTGCTGACCCTAAAGCCTTCCTTGAGACAATCAAGGTTGATCTGTACCAGGATGAAGTGTTTGTGTTCACCCCGAAGGGCAAAGTGGTCACGCTTCCTGCGAGAGCGACGCCGCTTGATTTTGCTTACGCGATCCACACCGATGTTGGACATCGTTGCATAGGTGCCAGGGTTAACGGTCGCTTGGCCCCACTCGATTCCAATCTCAACTCTGGCGAGACCATTGAGATCATTACCTCCAAGGTGGAAACGGCGCAGCCCAGCCGCGACTGGTTGCAGGTGGTCACAACGCCGAGGGCTCGCAACAAGATTAAACAGTGGTTTTCCAAGGAACGTCGTGAGGATGCCCTCGAAGTTGGCCGCGAGGAACTCACTAAGCAACTTCGTAAAGAAAACCTGCCCATTCAAAAACTCTCCACCCTGCCCGCCATGGGAGCGGTAATAAGCGCGCTTGGCTATGTGGATCTTGAAGCTCTACACGTTGGTATCGGCGAGAATCACGTTTCCGCCGAGCAAGTGGTTAACCGTCTATCGCGTGAATTGCGGGGCGGTGAGCATGAAGAGCAGCTGCCCGCAACCACCGTCCGACAACGGCCAAGTCGTGAAACTCGACGGGCTCGTTCGAGAACCGGAACTGGTGTACACGTAGAGGGGCTTGACGATCTGATGGTTCGCCTTGCTCGGTGCTGTACGCCGGTGCCAGGTGATTCGATTATGGGTTTCGTAACTCGAGGAAGGGGGGTAAGCGTGCATCGCAGCGACTGCGCCAATTCCACCGCGCTGAAAGTAGGCGAAGGAGCTCGGCTGATAGATGTCGAATGGGATGCCGAATCTGACACGAATAAATCGATTTATGTTGTCTCCATAATGGTCGAGGCGCTCGATCGATCACGTTTGCTTGCTGATGTGGCCCGGGTGTTGGCTGATAATCACGTTAACGTGCTGGGCTGTTCAACCCATACCGGAACAGACCGCGTTGCTCGGCAACGGTTTGATTTTGAGCTGGCCGATCCCGCGCACCTAGACGCCATTTTGCGTTCGGTACGAGCCGTCGACAATGTGTTCGATGCCTATCGAGTTCTCCCTGGTACGCGCACATAGCATCTAACCAACAAGGTTCGTATCATGAGCAAGTGAATCCTTGTAGAGACCAGCGACGGCTTAGGGATTCTTGACGAGGTGAACGGGATCGCCGAGCAGCTGCACGCTCCAGGTTGTTCGATCGCTTACTGCACCGGAGGTGGTATAGCGAATTTTCCACCAGCCATCGTCGGGTAGGGCAATTTCCTGGCAGGGGGAACTCGCTGGTGCACAGCCATAGTTGGTGGGCACGTTGAGTTCAATGGACAACAGGCGACCGTTGTACGTGGAAGTACCAGCTCGCTCTGGTCCATGGGTAGAGAATGGGGTAACTAACCATGGCGGTTGCTGAGCCGCGGGAAGGGCTGATACGAGCCCGGCAACACTGATTTCATGGAGCGGGGCAACCGTGCTTCCGGAGAGTCGGTTGTAGTCAAGGACTTTTGCAGCACTGCCGTTTGGATCATTTAGTCCAGGGTTCCAAGTGCGAAACTTCAACGCCGCGGGTGATCCATCAGGCTGAATGATTTGCAGTGATTGTGCCCCCTCCCCTGGATCCCATAGAAGTACTTGTACTCGCTTGCCACGAAAGTAGCGTGCCGGCGCAAGCTTGGCGAGGTAAAAATCGGTTGATCCGGCTGCGCTTGCGTTGGCATACACGCTCATCGATCGCTCACCCGAGAGAGTGGGGCAGGATCCACCGCTACACGGAACCCGCCCAGCGCTCTGGTTGTAGGCAACTAGAGAGAAGACGTTGGAGCCAAAGCTTGTAGTTGTCCCGTACTCGGTCGAGACTTCAATTCGAAACTTTCCGTAGCCGACGGAGATGGGAATGGTAAACAGGCTGTACCACTCGTTTGTTATTCCTTGCGCAATGCACCCATCGATGATGCAGGTAGGAAAGGTCACATCGGGTTCGGCCGGGATGCTGTTTCCTTGAGGGTCGTAAATTCGAAAGTTGGTGTTAAACGCCGAGTACCCGAACAGGTCATACTCGGCGACACCATCCACAGTATTGCGGTCCAGCCCCAAATTTGAGGGGTCGAAATAGGGGTTGTATGCCTCAACTTTTACGTTTTCGGTACGCGGGACCGAGCAGGGGTCCTCGTCGGCGATCGGGCAGGGAATCTCAACGGTGTATCCGTAGGCAGGGCGTTTTTCAACCGAATAGTCTCCGGGGAATTCCACATTGTTCATAGCAGTTCCGCCAATGGGTGCTCCACACGTCGAGTTCGTCGCTGTTCGATTGCCCTCAAATGCTGACGCAAACCGATCCCCATCTTCTTTTGGGGTGCACTTCCCGTTCACAGCAAGCCAAAACTTTTGATCTGCGCCGCCGGGTGCCCATCCAACGCCAGCAATGCCGGTGGGAAGGTTGCCAGTTCCCAGTGCGTTGAGTTTGGAGCCAAGTTCAATCTGTGAAACGAACTCCGCTCGTGAGCTGCGTGTGATTGCCACTTCACTGCGCAGGATTTTACCGAAGAATGATTTTGAATGCGGATCAGTCACCGTCACGCGAAGTTCGCGGTTACGACCAGCAATTCGTTCAACTTTCACCATGCTGGGATCAATTTTATTTTTTGCCGCCACTTCGTTGGCCGATTGTTCAGCAGCAGCGAAACGTGGCATTCGAACCACCGCAGCCAGCGCAGCTGCATCAGCGGTACGTTGAAGCTGTGCAGAACGGACCATCCACATGGCAACATCGATACCGAGGGCGGCGAACAAAAGAAGAACAATCATCAGCAGTGCGGTTGCTACGGCAACGAACCCTTGTTCGTTTGTGTCTCGATCATAAACGGGGAGGGCCCGGCTCGCCCGACTGTGGTTAAGATTAACGGAGAACGCCACATGTGTGGTTCGGGATTGTTTAGATGGTGTTGTCATCGTGGCCAATCGTTATTCGGCTGAGCGCTGAGGCTCGAGTTGAAAAATGTTCAGGGAACGGATGGTTCGCTTCGGTAACAGCCCGGTAGCACCAGCGTGACGAAGTGCAACGTACACACCCACGAAATCCGGAGTTTGGGAAGCGGAAAGTGCATCGTTGCGTAGCTGTGCTGGCCACTTCCCATCCCAGTAGGCCGGATCGTTTACTGCCGGTGCCCCGAAGTGTGTGATGTCGGGATTGCGCACTTGGTCCGCTTGATAGACGTTGCATTTGTCGGTGCTCGCAGGGTTCAGGGCAGTGCGGGTTTCCAGAGCAGTAAGACAATCGACAGGTACCTTGTCGTTGAGTGTGTTTGCCTTGAAAATGATGACGCCTTCCAGGGACCCGACCAGCGTTGACAGTGATTTGCCGGCGGCAAGCAAGGCTTCTTGATCCGCTGTTGGAGAACTGGCTGAGGCGCTTGCTTGTCGGGCGGCGTCGCGTGACGCGTTCCTTACCGCGCTGAGGTTCAAGAACATCGATCCAACTTCGATGATCCCAAAAATCAGGGCTACGAAAAGCGGGAGGATCAACGCAGCTTCTACAACCGCGGCTCCTTGCTCAGAAGGCTGATTGGTTTGCTTTGACCTTTGACGAAACTTTTTAGCGTCCGAGCCCGTGGCGTTCATAAGTTTCCGCCAGGTGGTCGGGGCGGGCGAGTCGTTGTGGTGGTAACTGCGGCGATTGTGGTGGTGGTTGTGGTGGTGGTTGTTGGGGTGATGGCGGTGCAGGCGGCGACGGTCATTGGGAGGCCGTTTTGTGGGCAGTTTGGTGTTGGTTCGATTGTGGTGGTGGTTGTGGTGGACGACGTGGTGGTGGTTGTGGTCGACGTCATGGCAGCGAAGAGGGCATCTGGTTCATAGACGGCAATGGGCGAATAGGTGTTGGGTTCGAGGCGGAAAATTGCTTGGGTCTTCACCGGGGCGCTTGATCCGAACATGCCGGTGATGTGTTGGTGCCTTACGACAATGGCGACTCCCACGTAAGCGGGATTCGCAGAAGAGCGAACTCGGGTAGTTGGACACCAAGGAGCTGAAGCACTGGCTGCACCACAATTGAATCGAGCCTTCAAACCTGCAGCATTTAGGGTGGTTATTCCGGCGAGTTCTGCTGGCCCGTAGACATTGCATTTCGTAGCAACACCCATCGGTGGAACGGCTTCCATGCATCCTGGGGGTGGGGTTCCATTGAGGTCGGTGACCGAAGAACCGTCAGCATTGAAAACCACAACTTTTTCGATCTCGTCAGCCGAGCCAAGGGCAGAAATGACGGACAGCAGAGCGTTGGCGTCGTCTTCTTCCTGGCTGCCGTTTTTGCAAGTGGCGAAGGGGTCGGTGAGGGACTCTAAACAGTTCGCTGCGGCGCGCCGAGCTCCTTGTCGTACCGCGGATTCAGCGGATTGATGTTTTTGCCACAGCATGCCGAAATCGAGCAGTCCGCACACAAGAGGGATGAGAAGCATGCTGACCAACACCATCTCAACAGCAACGGCGCCATCTTGGCGGCGGAACCGTTTTTTTACTACACGTTGAAAGTTCGGGAGACACTCCTTTGTGCTCTTACTTGGTTTCACTTTCAGGTAATCGGCAGGAGCGGCTTCCTACTTAAATGATGTCTTCCTTTTTATGGGGATCGAAGAAATTTTGGCTGGCAGGGTAGGCGTGGCCGATTCTTAAGGTGGGTCGACGGGGTTGCGACGGACGTTTGTCTGAGAGAGCGCTCAACGATTCGGTCCGTCGAACTCGGTTGGCCAGGTCGAAAGTGATGGCACGGTGACAGATGTGCGCCGGTTCGGCTCACGCCAGGCGATTCGGCCAGGCAGAATAGGTGACTCGATTTTCTCAGTCATCTGGAAGGCTTGTTACGTGACTACCGATTCTGCCCCCCAATCCTCAGCTCAACCGGTCGCGCAAGCCGGGGCGCCCGATCGCGCTCGCGGAATGCGTACCGATTACAGCGGTGACCTCCGGTTGGCCGACGTGGGCCGCACCGTTTCGCTGTGTGGCTGGGTGGCTCGTCGTCGTGAACATGGCGAAAAGCTGGCCTTCGTTGACCTTCGCGACCGTTCCGGCATTGTGCAATGCGTGGTGGATGGGGCTGCTGACCTTCGCAACGAATATGTGGTTCGCATCACGGGAACGGTCACCGCCCGCTCAGTCGAGACCATTAACTCGGAGCTTTCGACGGGTGAAGTGGAATTGAAGAACTGCGCGGTAGAAATCCTCAACGAGGCTGAGCCGCCGGTGTTTCCCCTTGTGGAGCGTGAAGGCGCCACCGTGGATGAGAATCTGCGGCTCAAGCACCGCTACTTGGACCTTCGCCGGGAGCGTATGCAGCGCAACCTCAAGTTGCGTTCCAAAATCAACCACGCCATCCGTACCTCCTTCGGGGCACAGGGTTTCACGGAGATTGAAACACCGTTGCTGATGCCGTCGACGCCCGAAGGTGCCCGCGAGTTTGTGGTTCCTTCGCGTCTGTCGCCGGGTTCGTTTTATGCCTTGCCGCAGTCGCCACAGTTGTTTAAGCAGCTTCTAATGGTGGCCGGTGCCGATCGGTACTTTCAGATCGCTCGTTGTCTGAGAGACGAAGACCTCCGCGCCGACCGTCAATTTGAGTTTTCTCAGCTCGATGCTGAGATGAGTTTCGTTGGCCAAGACGATGTGCTGGCCTGCATTTCCGAATCCGTACTGACGGCCACCGAAGCAGCGAAGGAACTCACTTGGAAGCGGGCGGGCAACTACCACGAGGGAATTTCCTTCGTTCCCGGCCACGACGACACTCTGGACGGCCGGGGAACCATTCCTCGCATGACCTGGACTCAAGCTATGGAGGAATACGGTTCCGATAAGCCCGACGTGCGCTTCGATATGCGTCTCGTCGAGCTCACCCCGATCTTTGTTGGCACCGAAGCCAAGGTGTTTCAGACCGAGTGCGTGAAGGGTCTTCGCTTTATTGGCGGAGCCGAAATGACCCGCGGTCGGATCGATTCGTTGACGGATTACGTGAAGCAGTTAGGTGCCAAGGGTCTCGCCTGGTTCAAGGTTAAGTCTGTCGGTGATGCACCTGAAGTTGAGGGCCCTGTCGCCAAGTTCATGTCGGCGGCTGAGCTTTCAGAGGTGCTTACGGCCATGTCGGCACAAGCGGGAGACCTGTTGTTCTTCCAAGCAGGGGAGCGCAACCCGGTGCGGACGGTTTTGGGTGCGCTGCGTCTCGAACTCGGTAAGCCCCCCATCAGCGAAGGTTTGTCGTTCCTGTGGATCGTGGACTTCCCCATGTTCCATGGCACGACAGACGCAGGTAACCCCATCCCGGCCCATCACGCGTTCACGCATCCCCATGTTGACGACATGGCGTTCCTGGAATCGGAGCCTTACCGGGTGCGTGCACAAGCCTATGACCTCACCATGAACGGTTGGGAACTGGGCTCAGGCTCGATCCGTATCCACAAGCCCGATTTGCAGCAAAGGATTTTCTCCCTGCTCGGTATTTCGCCCGAGGATGCGCAGAAGCGTTTCGGCTTCTTCCTGAACCCGTTCAAATACGGCGCTCCTCCCCACGGTGGTTTCGCCTACGGCATCGATCGATTGACGGCGATTTTGGCGGGCGAAGAGAACATTCGCGAAGTCATTGCCTTCCCCAAAACCCAATCAGGCCTCGACCCTATGACTGGTTCGCCGACCCCAATTATCGAAAAGCACATGATCGAACTCGGCCTTCGCACCCTGCCACCAAAGGCCTAACGGCGACTGCTGTTCTTTAAGGTTGATTTGCTTGAACGATCCGGTGGCCTCCTCGGCGCCGAATCGTTTTGTCGGTTCCGAGTTGTGGTGGGCGCCAGCGTGTGGTCGGTTGTGTTTACTAATTGGTGACAACTGACCACATGGATCGTGTCGACTCGCCGCCTAAGGCCGCTTGGTTGGAATGGAACAGCACTGTTGGCGGCGGCCGATGCTTGCCCTCAACTCTGCAACCTCAACTCTTGCAGGTGGCGCCGGATCGTTTTCGTTTCGGGCTGGGGGACTGGCCTTCGGGGCCTGGCTAGGGCCGCTAGCCTCTCGGACATGAATTCGAAGGACCACGTACTGCGACTTGCTGCTGCTGAGCGGGAGCTACGCAACATTTCCGATGCCAAGCTTCTCGATCTGATCGACGGTAGCGAAGAAAACGTGCGTAATTGGGTGGCCAGCCTGGCCGGTGGTGCCGACGACGACGGAAACATCGACATCGCTGGCGTTCGTGGTGCAATTTCCCGCGGTCGTATGAAAGGTCTGCCCGACAAGTTCATAGCCAACGTGACCGACCCGCTCCTACAGGACTGCATCGAGGCTTTGGGCGCCAACGCCGATTTCCCGTCGGTTGATCAGCTCGAAGCCGTACTTCCGGGCTTGGTTACCCGCCACGGTGTGGGCGCGGTTCGCCTCATGCTGGCCGGCGCAGTTCTCGGTGAAGCCCCGGCCGTGATGGCCATCGCCAAGGTGCTGAAGACGTCTCCATCCCTGGCGATTGTTGCCCTGCCGTAATCAATGCGACTGTGTGAGCTTCGGAACCCTACGTTCGTCTGCTCCGGTAACGCTCAGGTGCGGAGAAGCCGAACGCAGCAAGTCTGGAGATGCCCTGGATCTTTCGAGCTCTGTTGTGCTTTCCTAGGTGAAAGCGAACCGAGGCTCACGGCTGGTTGAGGATTCTCTACGCTTTATTGCTAGGCCGAAAATGCGGTCAGGTTTCGGAACAGCCAGGCCGACTGGACTTAAACGAGAAGTCCGAAGGTTAAGCACCACAGAAGGGCCGTGAGCGTTAGACCATTGGGGATTCGCCCGGCTATGATTTCAGTCTTGACCTTGTCTACGGGAACCCACTCGATGCGTTCGGCCTCGCTCGGATCGCTTGGCTCACCCATATAGGTTGCTCCAGCGGCTGCGAACAGTTCGAACCGGTGATCTCCGACTCCGCTGACCGGGGAATAACCGGTCAAATAGGTCAGAGGGCCAGGCTTCCAGCCAGTTTCTTCTACCACTTCGCGGTATGCCGCCTGTTCGGGTGTTTCGCCGCCGTCGACCTTGCCTGCCGGTACTTCCCAACCCCAATCGTTGGTGATGAACCGGTGACGCCACAGCAGCAGAATGCCCTTCTCAGGATCGTGGACGACGACGCCCGTGGCCGCCGCTGGCATTCGCACCACGTGATGCTCAAACCGAACCGCAGGCTTGTCGCCAATGGCCGGAATCTCCACATCGGTCAAGGCCAGGGTGACCCATTCCGATTCGTACAGTTTCCGTTCGCCGTGCACACCCCAACGCATAAGAGATCCAGTCTACGAGTGGGAGCGGTCCCCTCACGCCCCGAAAGTTGCTAGACACTCTCCGTGTTCGTGGACATATCCTTCTTGGGTTGAGGCTTTTGAAAAGAAGTCCCAACGGACTCCCAGTCGATCAATAGAGCTGGCCGAAGCCCGTTTGGCCGACTGGCGGGGCAGAGCAAGACCACGCCCAGTAGATTGAAATCGGTTATTTGCTATGAAAGGATCGTTGGATGGCCCGAAAACCTCAAATGGATGACCTGGAAAAAATACATTTTCGAGAGGGGTCAGATCGAGCCTGAGTTCGCTGCAATGGTTACTGCGAGAACGAGTCGTCGGATGATGCAATACAAACTGGCTCAACGACGCATCGCGCTTGGCCTCACTCAGACTGAGGTAGCGAAGCGTTTGGCTGAAGATCACCTTCGGGTAGATGTTTCATTGCGTAGGGCTTTGGGTAGTCCCAACGCCGTCGATCGGGTATGAACTAGCGATGGCTACAGATGATCTGTTTAGTGCGGCACTGGTAGAGCGGATGGCCGCCCAAGCTCCGCTAGCTGCACGGTTGCGCCCCACCACGCTTGATGAAGTTGTTGGGCAAGATCATCTGCTTGGTAAAGGAAAACCGCTTCGACGTTTGATTGAGGCCGATCGGTTGTCGTCGGTAATCCTGTGGGGTCCCCCTGGTACCGGAAAAACGACCTTGGCATCGCTGATTGCTACGGCCACCAAGAAGCGCTTCATTGCCCTTTCGGCAGTAACGGCTGGGGTAAAGGATGTCCGCGAAACGGTGGAATCTGCCAAGGAGCAACGCAAGCTCTATGACCGGGGAACCATCATGTTTCTCGACGAGATACATCGCTTCAACCGTGCCCAACAAGATGCTCTGTTGCCCAGTGTGGAAGATGGAACGTTGGTCTTGATCGGTGCCACTACCGAGAACCCCAGTTTCTCGGTGAACGGGCCGTTGCTTTCGCGAAGCACCCTGTTTCGCCTTCGTGCCCACACCCCCGAATCACTATGTGCACTGATTGCCCGAGCGCTTAATGGTACGCCAGCAACACTCAACGAAGATGCAGCGCAACACCTAATCAATCAGGCCGACGGCGATGGTCGATCCCTTCTCACCTCGCTTGAAGTAGCCCTGGCCTTGGCCGACGACCCTGAACGTGAGGGCATGCAGTACCAAGTCACCCTTGCCGACGCCGAAGCTGCCGTGGACTCCCGAGTTCTGCGATACGGTCCTGATGAGCACTACGACATCATAAGTGCGTTTATAAAATCGCTCCGAGGATCCGATCCTGATGCCGGCCTGTACTGGCTGGCTCGAATGATTACCGCTGGGGAAGATGCTCGGTTCATAGCCCGACGGTTGATAATTTTTGCCTCCGAAGATGTTGGCCTGGCTGATCCGTTGGCCCTCGTGGTGGCGGAAGCTGCGGCCCGTGCGGTGGAGTTTGTCGGGCTGCCCGAAGCACAGTTGAACCTGGCCCAAGCCGTGGTTCATCTCGCAACCGCGCCCAAATCGAATAGGGTTGCTTTGGGCATTTGGGCAGCCATGGCCGATGTGCAGGAGCGCACCGCAAGTGAAGTGCCGATCCATCTTCGCGATGCGCACTACAAAGGTGCTGCGAAATTGGGCCACGGTAAGGGTTACCTCTACCCCCACGATGCGCCCGATGGGTGGGTTCCCCAGCAGTACCTTCCTGATGATCTCGTCGACCGCCGTTACTACGAACCATCCCAACACGGCCACGAAGCTAAAATCTCTGCCCGCTATCGACGAGTTGAACCAGATAGCGTCGAAACATGAGTTGGTTGGGGTGGGTGGCCGTAGCAATCTTTGTCGCTTTGGCCTTGGTGGTGGTCGTGCTCTACAAAGCCGTGCGGGTGTTGGGCCGAACCGTTGACGAACTGGTGATCGGCCTTGATCACGTGCGTTCACAAACCGTGCCGCTGCTCCAAGAAACACGACGTGCGCTGAAACGATCGGAAGGTTCGGCCAACAAAGCCGACGCGCTGCTCGATGTCGCTACCTCTATAACTTCAACGGCCGATTCCGCAACTCGTTTGGCCTACCGGGTGGTCACCAACCCAGCAGTGAAGCTCCTCGCCTGGTTCACTGGTACTAAGACCGCAGCTTCGCGGCTTCGAATGGCCGTGGAACCCGATGGCCCTGTCGTCAAACGGATACAACGTGCCGACGAATCAGTAAAACGCTCAAAGCGCCGTCGCAACTCCATAGAAACCAAAAGCGAAGAAATTCCCCAACAGCCCAAGATTGGATAACCGCTCGTTTCCATGGAGGTGCAATGGCCTCTAGGTTTGAAGCCAATGAGATGAATACTCCCTGGTGAAATACTTTTATGCAGTGAGTGCATCTTTGGCTATGTAGGGCGTTACGCCGAAACATGGGGGATCCCGTAAAGCAATTTCGTTATCTGCCAGGAAATTGGGGAAGTATCAGGGTTTCTGGTATTTGCCCTCAAGGTAACACTTTTGGTGGTCGATGCTTGGGCGATGAACCCAGGAACCCTCGCTTCGATGTTTCGTAAGGTTTTCTCTGCTCATCGCTGGCGACGGACTGGAAAAATTGTTGCAGTATCGCTGGGAGTTTCGATTGCGCTTGGATCGCTACAGGCGTTTGCCACAGGGGGTACGGTTTCAACCACGGCGGGGACGCTGCCCGGATTCGCCAACGGGCCGATCACAAGCGCGAGGTTTTCAGTCGCAGCAGGCGTTGCGCTCAGCGGCACCACCTTGTACGTCGCCGATGCAGGTAACAACCAGATACGCGTCGTGTCGGCGGGCAACGTCGCCACGCTGGCAGGAACTCAAACTGCCGGATCTGCGAATGGAACCGGTGCTGCGGTCGGGTTTAGCTATCCGTTCTCGATCGCCGTCGATCCAACAACCAACAATCTGATCGTGGCTGACATGAATAACGGTATGGTGCGGCGCGTCACCACCAGCGGTTTGACGACCACCGTGGCGACCGGGCTTCTGCAGCCCCACAGTGTCACCGTTGATACCACGGGCAGAATCATCGTGGCCGACACCGGGCGCAATCGGATTGTTCGGATTTCTGGCGGAGTTCTGTCTGTTCTGGCAGGATCGGGTTCCGCAGGATATGTCAACGGCCCCAGCGCCAACGCAATGTTCAACGGCCCCCGGGGCGTCGCCGTCGACGCCGCCGGAAACGTGTTTGTCTCGGATTCCGGCAATCACGCCATTCGCATGATCTCTAGCGGCGGGGCTGTAACCACTCTTGCTGGGGGCACGCTTGGTTCCCTTGATGGCCAAGGCACTGCGGCACAGTTCAACACACCTTACGGTCTGGCCGTTACCCGCAAAGGCGACTTAATTGTGGCCGACACCTTTAATAATACGATCCGTTTAGTTTTGGTAACCGGACAGGTAGTCACGCTTACCGGGTCGGTTTCGGGATTAGTCGATGGCACAACCGACATTGCACGGTTCAACCTTCCATCGTCGATAGCGCTCGATGCCAATGGTGGGATCTACGTCGGCGATCACTCCAACGCCCGAATCCGCAAAATCCAAGACACACAGTGTGCGGCTGAGGGCGCCACCTGTTCGGTCACTGGCACCAATATCGTTAGGTACGGGGCAGCTGATCAGTACATCTATCGCAAGATCACCGGCGCGTTTTCGTGCACAAATTCGTATTTTGGGGTGGATCCCATTTTCGGTGTCGGCAAGAACTGTTATAGCTCCACGGTGCCGGCTCCCCCAGTAACCACG
>JAYUVJ010000102.1:0-9601 GCA_043754155.1 Acidimicrobiia bacterium | reverse complement strand
CTCGGTACCGCCGAAACGCCCCGATCGGCCACGGATCCACTGTTTGGTAGTGAAGTATCCGCTATAGCCGGTTGCGAGTTGGCCAGGCCGTTGGCTGTTTTCGATGGGACTGCATCGGGGCTCGGCGTGCCGGAATCCGACGATGGAGGTTTGAGAACTGGCTTCGCCTGGGGAACTTGTCCGGCAAGTGAAAACTCGCTTAGCTCTGGGGCATTCGGAAAGGCAACAATAGACTCTGCGATGGCGTTTCCGGCCCGAACACCATCTGCGGTAGAAGCCAGTCCGTTGAAGACCATCGCAAAGTGCGCTTCTGTTTGATCGGCAGTTTGGGCAAAACCCGTCAGAGAAGAAACGCCATTCAGCGAGCCGGTTTTGGCGCGGACAACTCCTTGAGCAGCGGTGCCACGCAGACGTTTGCGGAGTGTGCCGTACTCTCCCATCACCGACAGACCTTTAAAGAAGGATCCGTCAACCCGCTGTGAACGGACCGTAGACAGCAGAATTTCGCAAGTAACCCGGTTCGCTCGGTCAAGACCCGATCCATCGATCATGGTGAGGCCATCAAGCGTGACACCCTGTGTTCGCAAACTGCTTTGTACCGCAGCTAAGCCATCCGTCCACGACCCTGCGTTTCCTGTGCGAAAACCAAGTTCTTTGATGAACATTTCGGCGGTGGTGTTGTCGCTCCAGGAAAGCATTTCTCGCACCACTTCGCCGACGGGAATCGACGAGATGCTGGCTAACACCACGGGCGCTGCATCGGTGGCTTTGGGCATTGTGGAATCCGCGCCAATCGACGGGTTAACAAAGGTGACTCCGGCGGCTTCTAGTTTGGTGCGGAGCAGCTGAGCGGCATCGGCAGGAGCATTGCTAGCCGCAACACGGGTTTTACGGGCGTTGACCACCGAGAAGTTGTCGTCGACCATTAGCCCGCCAATTGGGCCTACTTCACCGTCGGTTACGTAATTCTTTTTCCACGTCGGCCTCACTCGTTCTTCGTCATAACGACGTGCATCGCCAATTACCCCGCCGGTTACCTGCGTTACGCCTGCGGCCACAATGTCGGCGACGAGTTGGTCAAACGAAGTGGCTGAAGCAGGGTCATGTTGTTGGGAGTTGGTGTACTCAATGGTCTCCAGTAACGGGTCGCCACCACCCACCAGCCAGAGATCGCCGGTGAGCACACCGTTGGCTGGGGCTGCTTTCACCCGAACCTCGGTGAGGAACTTCTCCGCCGGGTCAATGCGAGCCAAAACGGCCGCAGCGGTGAGCGTCTTCATGGTCGAGGCTGGAAGCACCTGGCGTTGCGGGGTCCGCGACGCCACTATGCCACCGCCGATTTCGATCACGACACAAGAGGCGTTAAGCGCGTTGATGAGCGAAGGATCAGCAAGGGTGGTGTCAACTGAGACTCCAAGGTGTTGCCTGGCCACCACGGCCCGAAGTACTTCAGGAAGCCGACGAGCGCTGAACACTGGAGCGAGGGGCGCCGACGCCAAAAACATCGATTTTGCGGGAGACGCCTTTTTAAGAATCAAACCTGCCGTCGTAAACGCCACCACGGCAACTAGCACCATCAACACAGAAACAACGTTGACGATCGTTGAGCCACCGAATTCGGAGCCGTGCCCCAATCGGTCCGTCTGCTTGTAGGCAACTGCTAGGACGGGTGTCGATCGCACTGTCATACGTTGAGTTGAATGCCAGGAATATCGCAACCTGGAACACCGGAATTCGAGCGCGAACCAACAACATCGGAAGCAAGAAGATCGGAGATTGGAGCACTGCTAATCGGTTCAAGGGCGGCACGAAAGAAGGACCGTAGGTGAATCCACCGCTGGTTTAGGGCTTCGTGGTCGAGGGGATCTCTGCCAATCAACGCGCCCAGAAACGCCACATCCGAGAAGTACGAAAGCAGCGCGCCGTAACCGGTAAGAAGAAGTTGTTCGGGATCATGACGACGGAAACGTCCACTTTCCATTTCCCGTTCAAAAAATGCACACGCACGTTGCATACCAGGTCGCAAGGCTCGTCCGAGCTCCGGCCCCAATAACGAAGTACCAGCGAGGGCTTCACGGCGCACCAACCGCACGAAATCGGGATTCTCCGAAAAGAAAGTGAAACCATTTCCCAAAACGACGTCAACTTTCGCCCATCCATCGAGAGGATCATCGATAGCGGGAGTCAAGCGCTGTAACCAACGTGCCACATAGGACTCAAAGATCTCCCGGTAGAGAGCATCTTTCGACTCAAAGTGATGCAGCAAACTCGGTCTGCGAATTCCGGCTGCCTCGGCAATATCGTTGAGGGAGGTGCCGTCGTACCCCCGTTCGGCGAACAAACGTTCAGCGTTGGCTAAAATGTTCGCCTTTGTGGAGATCACGGCAACGCGCACGTTATGGACGCTCTTGACGTTCTGCGCGGTTTGGGTGTTCGCGGCGTTATGGGTGTTCGCGGCGTTCTGGAGGGTTTTTACGCTTTGGACGGGGTCAAGCGACGAAGTACCTGGTTCACCAGCCCCAAGTTCACTTATTTCCTGCAGTGCCGGCTCCATCACCCTCAACGGTACTCGCAGCCGAACGTTCAACACGGCTTCAAACGACGGGCATAGGTTGCAGGCGGCACGATCGCACGAAGCCCTACATAGTAATTAGCGAACGCCTGCCCAAAGAAGCCTAAAGCTGGCCAAAATTGCGCGGCAGTCTTTCAGTGCGTGTAGACCTGAGTTGTGAGCAGCATTGGGTTTGGTTCGGCACTATCGATGCACCCAGTACCTGCTCATGCCACCGGTGAGATTGTTGGCGATGTGCTTGAGGCCGTAGGTCCGTCGCCCACGCTGGCGGTGTTGTTTGTAACGCATCCACTTACCGGAACGTTCGATGACGTTGTGGGTGCGGTTCAACAGATGCTGCAACCAAGCCATCTGGTGGCCATCACCACCGGTGGCGTATTGGGATGCGGCAGCGAGGTGGAAGATGGTTCGGCCCTGGCGTTATGGGCAGTGCAGGGAGGTTCGGTGGAAACGTTCTTGTTGCCAGGCACTCCGTTTAGTGCGGACAGCACCACAGACGTAGAACACAGCGTTCTGCAATGCTCCGACAACAGCTCGGGTTTGGTGTTGCTCGCAGATGCTGATTCGTTTGACGTGACGGGTTGGCTATCCGCTCAAAACCCCCGGCTCGCTAAGGCCGGAGCGCGCTTTGCAGGGCCTTCACGTTCCCGTCCAGCAACGGGACAACTCGGGTGGATTCCGCCTGCGCAACGGTTAACCGAGGTATCCGCAGGGGGGTTGGGTCGCAGGGCCCGAGCGACCCCAAATGTGCTGTTCCGAAACGGCACGAAGGTTACCGGTGGAGCTTTGGCTGTGGCTTTTGGTCCAGAATTCGTTATGCACACGTTGGTTTCGCAGAGCTGTAGACCTATTGGCAAACCCTTCACCGTGACCAAGGCTGAACGCACCGTTCTGTACGCGATGGGTGGGCACTCAGCGTCTGGCGCGCTGGATCTTACCGTTGAGCTATGTGACGACACCGAACGGACCTTGCTTCGACAGGGTATCCACCTCGGCGTAGTGGTCAACGGCGGCTTCGGAGTGCGACGAGATCTCGCAAATCCCTTTCTGGCGCAGCCACGCGATGACGTTGTGGGAATCCAAGGGGCTGGTCGCAAGCTTGCAGATGGCGTGGTCCAAGAGTTTGAGATGGGCGACTTTGTGGTTCATCAGGTGTTGGGTTCCGACCGAAGCGCAGGGGCGATCGCATTAAGCGGTGCGTGCGAGATTGGTGACGTCGTTCAGTTCCAGGTGAAGGACTCCGTAGCCGCTCGATCCGAGTATCAGCAGCGGATGGTAGAAGCGTTCGCTCCGCATCGCCCCGTTGCGCTCCCAACTGCCTATGGAGCATTGCTATTTGCCAGCGCTACCCGGGGTGCAGCACTGTTCGGGACTGAACACCACGACGCTGCGGCAGCCGGAGAGTATTCCGCCATGGCAAGTGCCGGTGCGTTCTGTAGTACTCAGCTAGGCCCGGTAGGAGACCTTTACGGACAACACCAAAGCGCCCTCACCATGGCACTCCTTCGTGCCGCGGACTAACTCGTGCCGCGGACTAGTCTTTCGCGCGCTTACATGTTTGGCGACGTATCGGCTTAATCGAAAACGTAAACCGGCGTGCCGTTTTTGATGTTGTCAAAGGTCCATTGCGAGAATTTGTTGGTAACGCGAACACAACCATGTGAAGCGGGACCCGCAGGAACCGAAGGACTGCCGTGGATCGCAAACCCGCCAGTGAAGTAGATCGGGTTTAGCAGTGTTCCGAGATCACTCTCACGTTTTCCCGAGATACGGCGCTGAATCTTGAAATTTCCCCGTGGGGTTTTGGCGTCGCCGCATACTTTTGACTCGCTTTTCTGTGAGGTTGAGCAATATTTCTTGCCCGAGCCCGAAGAAATAGCAATCACTTTGGCCAGTCCATATTTATCGAAGTACAGCAGCACTTGGCGGGTGATATCCACTTCAACACGTGGTAACCCGCCGTTGGGAATAACGCCGCCGGGGGTTGTAGCAAAGGCGAACAGCTGTTGCGTCTGTGTGTCAAATTTGGCGGTTCGTGGCAAGCCGTTCAACTTCTGAAATGCCATAACGCCCTGCCAAGTTTCGAAATCGAACTTGCCATCGATCGGGCCAACTTCGAACTTGAGCAGATCAAGCCGCTGTTCGAGGGCAAGCACATCATCACCGCGCATACCAACGCGCAACGTGCGCCCAGCGACAAATGGAACAAGCGTGGATGTTGGGGCAACTGTGCTTGGGAGCGAACTCGAAATGTTGGCACCAGGAACCGTTGTTAGTCCCCCGCTAGCAATAGTTGGTCCCGTTGGTGCTGGCAAGAGGGAACCAGCAACCGTCGTCGATGGGCTCGACGAGCCCGATGGGTTTGCCGCCGCCGACGTTGTTGTCACAAGCGCCGTGGAGGAACCAGCTGCAAGCATTGTGGTGGTTGTTGCTTCAGGAGAAGAAACAGTGATGGAGCCAGTCGTAGTTGATTGCGCGCTTACTGTTTCGGCGACCCCCACTACACTTCCACTTAACAGCAAACCCAACATGCTCACGCGAGCTACCCTAAAACGTAACGGTTGTTTGGTGGTCGCGTTGGGTTTTTGGTTCCTGAAGCTCGTCGGGGTGATTCTCATTGGGGGGCGTCCTTCAAACGACAGATCGGCTCACCAACCATTCACGCCAGCCTTGACGAGGTTGTTCGGTGCTTACCTACATTCTTGTCGGTGTTTATGCGTCTCGTGTGGTTTTTCAGTGGAAACGGAGAGTCGTAACAAACCCCTAACCTGATCCGACCCAAACTCGCCCCTTCAGTGCACAAAGTGCAAGGTCGTGGCATTCAAATAAAGGATCAAGGCGGTAGGCGGCCTGGCTACACCAACTCCTGGGCAGGAATTCGCTCCGGCGCTCGCAGTTCGATTGGGAGGGGTTCGCTATGCACGAGGGAGACGTGCTGCGTGGCTCGGGTGAGGGCAACAAACAAGATGCGGTAACCCTGCGCTTCGCCGTGTTGCCCAAGCGCACCCGTAACTGAGTTCGGTGTCGAGATCTGTTCGAGGGGCCCTAAGCGGAGTCCGCTGTTCACAATTGCTGCGGGTTCCACTACAACGACGGCGTCGAATTCGAGACCCTTTGCCGCTTCGGCGCTTACGAGGGCTATTCCTTGTTCGATTGCTCCGTGTTTAATAATGTCCAGGGCGGACACTCCGGCAGCTCCAAATGCTTCGGCGACATCGTTAATCATGGTGGCTGGGGCAAGGACGCCTACGAGCCCGTGGTCCTCGTGCAAACGAGCTGCCTCTGCCACGACGGCGGCTAGGAGCGTTTCGGGATCGTTGACAAACACGAAGGACGGACCAGCACCGCCAGTGCGAACCGATCGGGATTGTTGCACATGGGGTGCTGCGATGGGGAGCAGTTGGTTTGCGAACGCCAGCAACGTTTCAGGGACTCGGTAGCCAAGGAGGAGTGGCGAGATGTATCCGGTTTGGTGGTTGCGTTCAATGCCACGGGCATCGGATTTGCTGTGTCCGAGGGCGACCATAGCTTCGTCCCATGTGTGTTGCGCGCCAACGGTGGTTGCTTGGGCCAGATCGCCGAGCACGGTCAGTGATCGTTCTGGGGTTCGGCGAGCAACCAGGCGAAGTTCCATGGCCGAGAGGTCTTGAGCTTCGTCGACCACCACATGGGCAAAGGACACCGTGTCGCCAGTGAGGAGGTGATTGGCTTCATCAAGCAGTGCCAAATCGGCTCGCGTCCACATTTCTTCGCTGACTCTTTTCGAAGCCTTGCGAGCCAAAAGTGTCTGTTCGTTTTCCGTGAGTAAACCTTGGGCGGCGAGGGCGCGTTCTTTGTTTCTGGTGAACAACGAGCGAATCACGGCGGGAGCGGTTTGGTTAGGCCAAATTCGGTCGAGGTAATTCTTGAATCCGTCAGAGGCTCGGAGTGCGTCGGTGAAACCAAATTGTTGTTCTGGCTGGGCGGTGCGAGCCAGGCGGGAACGCCATGCAGCGGCGATGAGTTGGTCTCTCCAAACGTTACGGGCGGCGCTCAAGCTGAGTTGTCTACTGAGCGCATCGTCGAGAATCGCGGCGACATCTTGCGCTGGCAGCAGTGCTTGCCCGAATGAGGTCATTAGGTCGAGATCGGCAACTGCGGCGGCAGTATTTCCAACAGAGTTTCCTTCAGAGCTTGCGCTAGCGATGCGACCAACGATGAGGTTGCGGATGACGCCCGCCATTCGTGCGTCGCCCTTGAGTTTGCGCACTATCGGGCTGTCCTCTCCACGCACCCGGTATTTGGCCATCAACGTCTCAATGGTTCGTTGCACTGCCGCGGTTTCGCCCAGAGAGGGAAGCACTTGGGCGATGTAGCTCAAGAACACAGGATTGGGTCCGACGACGAGCAACTTCCGCTTAGCGAAGGCTTCACGGTGGGCATAGAGCAGGTATGCGGCGCGATGCAATCCCACGGCAGTTTTGCCGGTTCCAGGGCCGCCTTGCACCACGACTAAATCAGCGAAAGGGGCACGGATGATGGCATCTTGTTCGGCTTGAATAGTAGCAACGATGTCGCGCATCGCCCCTGTTCGGCCGCGCTCGAGTTCTGCCAAAAGCGGATCGGGAACTCCCCCGGATCCGCCTGCTTCGCCATCAGGGTCAGTGAAGTCTTCGTCAAAACTGCCCACGATTCTTCGTTGTTCGAGGGCGAATCGGCTTCGCGTATCGAGCCCTTGAGGGTCAGCGAAGGTGGCTCGGTAAAACGGTGCAGCTACCGGGGCACGCCAGTCGACGACGACGGGATCCCCATTGGCATCTTCTACGTGACGGCGCCCGATGTAATGGGTCATTGGATCAGCTGAGCCGTAGATGGCTTCACCAATTCTGCCGAAGGTGAGCGGGGACTTCGACTCGGCAACGGCAGCTAGTCGTTCCGAAAGGCGGTGCTGGATGAGGGCGCTGTCGTACGCGTCGGTGAGGTGTGCATCGGCTTGGGCTTGGGCCAAAACACGTTCGGTTCGTTCTCGCATTGCTCCAAGTGCTGCGTAGGCGTCATCGAGATAGGCCTGCAGTGCGGCCAGCTTGGCATTTTCAGCTTCATACGATTGTTCGATTTGGCCGGAGACCACAACTGCCTTCCACACGTTCAAGGTTGAAAGATCCTATGCGCACGAAGCAAGGGGTGGGGTAAAGATTCAACGCGAGCGCCGTAGGTCACGAATTATCGCCGCTCCGTGAGGGTTAGAGCGTGAGGGTTGGAGAAGGTGTCGTTAGGGAAAGAGTTCAGAGGTGGATACTACGGCTAACGGGTCTGGTCTTACTTGGTTCCGTTACCCAACCTTTTGTTACATTGGGTTCGTGACGCAACTGACATTTTCTGACGGCGTCGCACGCTCTTTTTCCAAGGCCAAGCCACAACTCCTGGACGAAAGTCATGGAACGAACTGATGTTCTACAATGATGTCCCCGATATCCAGGCTCAAACGATCGTCCACGCACCGATTGATACTGTATGGGCGCTTATCACTGAGATCAACCTTCCAGCCCGGTCTCTACCGAATTTCAGGGTCCTGAATGGATCGACGATGGTCCAGCCCTAGTCGCAACCTTCGCCGGACGCAATCACCACTCAGCGATTGGCGACTGGCAGACCGCTTGCACCGTCACCCAGTAAGCCCACCACGACGCGTTCGAGTGGTGCGGCGGCCAACCCGACTCCCAGTCAGCGAAATGGCGATTCACCTTTCAAACCGTGGCCGATGGGGTCGCACTCACCCAGTGCATGCAAATGGGACCCGCACCTTCGGGGCTTATCCAGCTATCCAGGCTATGCCCGACAAAGAGGAGCGGATTATTGCCAGACTGGGCGAGAACCAGCTAAACATGCAAGCCAATGTTGAGGGCGTCAAACTCCTTGCCGAGAACAACACCAAGGTTTCACAGTGAACTCCGCTCCGCAGCTCCGCGTCGCCATAGCCACATCGATACGAGTACCGTCCGATGCCGACTTTGTGGTCGAAGCCGAACGACTCGGCGTGAGCACCGTTTACATCGCCGAAGCGTGGGGCACCGATGCACTCACCCCACTCGCCTACCTTGCGGCGCGGACCGCCACGATTTCCCTCGCCACCGGGATAATCCAGATCGGAGCCCGTACCCCGGCCATGCTCGCCATGTCGGCCATGACCATGCAGGGCCTGTCCGATGGACGGTTCATTCTCGGACTCGGCACGAGCGGCCCACAAGTCATGGAGGGATGGCACGGAGTTCGGTTCCGTTCACCAATCGAAGCCACACGAGAGACAATCGAAATCGTGCGGCAGGTCGCCAGCGGTGAACGACTTTCACATCAAGGCAGCGTGTATCAATTGCCGTTGCCAGACAGTTCTGGGCGGGCAATCCGTTCGATGCTCCCACCGGTCGAGGTTCCGATCTACGTGGCTGCGCTAGGCCCACGAAACCTGGAACTAACAGGTGAGTTGGCTAACGGATGGATCGGAAACGCGTTCATGCCCGAACACGCCGATGCGTTTCTCACCCATCTCCGTGACGGTGCAGCCCGCGCTCATCGTTCCCTAACCGATATCGACCTGGTAGTTCCGGTGTCGGTTGAATTCACCGATAACGCCGACGAGGCCGGCCGACGTCACGCAGGTGGCTATGCGTTCACTATCGGCGCAATGGGATCGGCAAAGCAGAATTTCTACAACGCCGCATTTGCTCGCCAAGGATTCGGTCACGACATTCACGCTGTCCAGGAACTCTGGCTTTCAGGCAAACGAGACGAAGCTGCGGCACGAGTACCACTCGAGCTTGGTATGCACACGAACCTTCTCGGAACACCTTCGATGGTTAAAGAACGGCTCCGCAAATACCGTGCCGCTGGGATCAACACCCTACAAGCCAAAATCCCTGGAAAAAGCAGCGAACAACTCAACACCGTTGCCCAACTCATCGATCTCGTGCACGAGGTGAACAATGAAACTATCGACGCCAATGCCGAATGACCGGTTCGCCCAGTCGTAATACGATGAGGAAGGTACTTGAA
>JAYUVJ010000101.1:0-5011 GCA_043754155.1 Acidimicrobiia bacterium | reverse complement strand
CGCTACCAATTTGGGCGCGGGCGCGGGTTTTGCTGCGGGCGGGGTGGTTTTGGGGACTGGAGCTGCAGGAGGCGCGGGAACCGGTGCAAGCGCGGCAACCGGAGGGAGGGTTGGGGCAGGCGCTGGCGAGACTGTAGGGGCGGGCAGCGTAGTCTCGGGGACGGTGGTTGGGGGCACCGTAGTAGGAGCAAGGGTGGTAGTCGTGGTAGTCGTGGTGGTCGTAGCATCGGCCGTGGTGACCGGGGCAAGGCCGATCGGAGCCACTACCGCCTTGGGAGGTTTCACGTTGGGGGCAAGTGATTCCTTGCCCGACGACGAAGAACAACCGGTGAGTATTCCGATACACAGAACAGCAAGCAAGGCGGTATGGCGACGCGAGGCATGGCTCATTGTGATGCTCCGTCGGTGTTTGCTGGGGCCAGGGTGAGGGGTGCGCGAACAAGGCGTTTCGTTTGGGCATTTGGGGCAAACCATGTGCGCTTACCATCAACATCGAGAGCAATATCTGCGCACTTATCACCGTTGGTGTCACCCACGCCTACCTGGGCGCCGATGATCCCAGTTTGATCAGCCACCGCCTCGAGGGGCCGTGAAGAATCGATACTCTCGTCTCCGGTGGGCCAGGTGTTGAAGAAGTAGATCACCCCGGTATTGGGGCGGTACACGGCTAGGGTGGCTCGTTCTCCGCAGAACCAATTACCCACGCGAAGGGCATCATTGGGGGCGCCTACGAGATAGGATGTTTTCGTCCCCGAGGCAAAGGTGAGGTCTACGCCAGTGTTGGTTTTCACCACCGTGTTCACGCACTGCGTAGTGCTTTGGGGGTTGCAGACGGGCAGAGTGGGCACGCCGAGGCTTCGGAGGTTCTGGGCATTGCTGGCTTTGATTCCGGCTAAACCTCCACCGGCGGCGAAAAGCAGTCCCACACCAACGGCGCCAGCACGGAACGTTCGTTTGCGTGAGGGCTTTACCGGGGTGGCTTCGTCGAGATGGGGGGAACGTGATTGACGGCTAAATGTGCGAGTGGCGTCGGCCGGGAAGTTGTCATCGTTTGGCTCGTCGATTGGATCTTCGGTTCCGGCGAAACACTGCACTGGCCTATTCGCCATATAGGTAACCGGGTCACGAAGCGCGCTTACGAATTCCCACATGCTTGGGAACCGGTCGGTCGGATTGCGGGTGAAGCTTCGTTCAATGACGTCGGCCATGGGACCGATGGCGTCACGATCAAGTGCAGGAAACGCGCCCTTGTCAGCGTTGCGAAGAACTCCCATGGGGGTGGCGGCCGCAAAGGGAGAAGCACCGGTTAGGCACTCATAGGCCACCACGCCGAGGGCATACTGATCCGCCAGTGGGCCAGGTTCAGCACCGTCGGCCTGGTCGGGATCGAGGTAACCGGCGGTGCCAATGGCTAAATCGGTTCGGGTGAGGTTGGCTTGGGTGGCATTCCGGGCGATGCCGAAATCTGCCAGCAGCGCCATGTCGTCGGCGGTGAAAACGATGTTTGATGGTTTCACGTCGCGATGCAAAATGCCTCGGTCGTGCGCTGAGGCCAGAGCTTCACCGATGGGAAGAATGACGTTCTTGGTGGCTTCGGGGCTGAGTGAGCCATGGGCGAGCCGTCTCGTGAGGTTGCCATTGGCGGCATAGGGCATCACGAGAGCGATCCCTTCGCCGTCGTCGAGCACATCGAGCACGGCCATAACGTTGGGATGATCGAGCTGCGCCATGGTCTCGGCTTCGCGTCGGAGGCGTTCTCGGTCCTCGGCAGAGCCAAAGGTAGGTACACGTTTGATGGCAACCTCAAACGAATCAGCCCCCGGTGTTCGGGCCAGATAAACCGCGCCCATGGTGCCCCTACCGATTTCCCGTTCAATGGTGTATTCCGCTAACCCGCCACGCTCATTCATGATGGGTAAATCTTTAGTGCCGAAGTGCTCACTCCTGCAAGGGTCGAATGACCCATCCCGTAGAGTTTTCAGATTATCGATCCCGGAGCGATGGATTTTGCCTAAGAATCTGTGAGCTCGGCACTACCCGGCACTACAAGGCACTACAAGGAGCCATCATGAGCAATCCATTGTCCGAAATCAACGTTGGAATCGTCGGGACCGGATTTATGGGTGTCGCCCATACCGAAGCACTTCGTCGCCTTGGCGTGAATGTGGTGGGCATCGTTGGTTCATCTCCTGAGCGGGCGCAGGCTAAGGCTGACAGCGCGAACTTGCCCAAGGTGTTCGCCTCCCTTGAGGCGTTGCTGGCCGAGCCTTCAATTCATGCCGTCCACATCACGTCGCCGAACGATGCCCATTTTGAGCAGTCGATGGCGGTGTTGCGTGCGGGCAAACATGTGATTTGTGAGAAGCCGTTAGCCATGAACGCGGAGCAGACGGCTTTGCTTTTGGCCGCTGCTCAAGCGTGTGGCTTGGTGCATGCCGTATGTTTCAACCAGCGTTACTACCCGTTAGTCCATCAGGCTCAAGCCATGGTGGCTAGCGGTGAGCTCGGTGTACCTCGGCTCATCAGCGGTGGTTACTTGCAGGATTGGCTGCTGCTCGATACCGATTGGAATTGGCGCCTCGTTACGGCCAAGGCCGGGGAACTTCGGGCTGTGGCTGATATTGGTTCGCACTGGTTCGACAACGTGCAGTTCATCACCGGCGCCCGCATCACCGAAGTGTTCGCCGATCTCCACACCTTTCTACCGACGAGAAACCACCCGATCGGTGAAGTAGAAACGTTCAGTGCACATAGCGTCGGTGATGTTGAGCGCATCGAAGAATCGGTGGCCAGTGATGATGCCGCGGGCTTGTTGCTTCGTTTCGACAACGGGGCTCGTGGTGTGTGCACGCTCTCGCAAGTTTCTGCTGGACGCAAAAATGCCATGCACTGGGAAGTTGATTGTTCGCAATCGACAGTTGCTTGGAATCAAGAATCACCGGAGGATCTTTGGGTTGGTCACCGTGGTCGTTCCAACGAAATTGTGAAACGCGATCCAGGTTTGATGTATCCCTCGGCAGCCAACATCGCCGCCTATCCGGCTGGTCATGTCGAGGGCTATCCCGATACGTTTCGTGGGTTGTTTGCCACCATCTACGCAGACATCGTCAACCATCGCGTCACCGGTTCGATATCAATAAAGCCGAACTATCCAACCTTTGTTGACGGCCACGATGCTGTTCTCGTTTGCGAAGCCGTAGCCCGAAGCGCCGCCACCGGAACCTGGGCCACTGTCGCCCGGTAGTCGTAAGGGTTGTCTCCTAACAACTTGGCCGTTTGGCAAGGGAGTCTGCCTAGGCTGCTGATTGGATGAGGGTGGTGGTGCCGTCGGCGATCAGGAATCCTCGGCCGGTGGGGAACTGGCCGATCACTCGGCGAGGGAGTGGGGTCATCCAGAGCTCGCCGTCAATCTCCAGTTGCGGACGAAGCGCTAGTCCAATGCGGCTGCGACGAATAGCGGTGGTCCAGTGGGTGTAGATGGTTCGCAATACATCGGCACGACCTGCGGCGACGATCCAAACGTTGCTGCGACGCTCGGTAAGAAGTGCGCTTAGGGCATTGCCAGGATCATCCACCATTTCGGCATCGTCTACCAGGAGCAGATGATAGCCATCGCTACAAGCACGTACGATCTCGACTGCCTGAGCCAAAGACTCGGTGAAGGTAACTTTGTCATTGAGCGTTGCCGGGCCGGTCCACGTCAACTCATTTGTGCCTTGAGTGCGTCGTGGGGCGACGACGATGACCCGAACGTGTGCGTTGTTGGCAATGGCGGCCTTGGCGATGTTGGAAAGCGTGGTGGATTTACCGCTGCGCGCCGGACCGGTAATAAGCGCGCATTCGCTTTCGGTTAAGGCAAACCCGGTGGCAGCAAGGGTGTCATCGGCTAGAGCGAAGGGAAGCCAAAGTTGTGCGTGTGCCGGGCGGGGAGCTTCGCCCAGATCATGCATCCGTACAGTAACGGGGAGCACACGAATGGGTAGAGGTCCTCGTCCAAAACCAACGTGGGCATATGAAGTGGCGATTGTGTTGAGTGTGGCGGGCTCGCACATGGCGACTTCAACTTCTCGTCCGGTGCTGGGCTCGAGTGCACGGTTGCCACTGAGTGAACCAGCATCGGCTGCACGAATCCCGTAATGGGCGTAGTCGAACGGGTCGGCGAGGCGGAAGGCCAAACGGGTGGCGATCGCTGAACTCACGATCGAGGGCAGTGCCGTGGGTCGATCTGCGGTGAGAACAAAGGTGATGCCGTGCGCTGGGCCGTCGACGATTGTGCGATGCAAGCTGTCGAGGTGGGCGATACCGACCATGTCATCGTGGGCTGAGCGCAGCGATGGGTAGTTGTCAATGAACACCACAATGTTCGGGCAAGGATGTTCGTGCTCACCACCAGACACCGACCGGCGCTGTTCTAGCTCGGCAGCCAGAAACCCAATGAGGCGAACCCGTCGAACTTCATCGGATCCGGCGATCACGGCACCTACATGAGGTAGCGCATCAAGGGCGCCAAGTGTGTGTCCGGCGTGATCGAGTGCGTACATATGAAGTTGTTCGGGTGAAGCGGTAGCGGCCAACTGTGCTGCCACGGTGAGCAGTGCGCTGGATACGCCAGTTCCCGACATGCCAATGAAGGCGATATTGCCCGCGCCCAAATCGATATGGGCAAAGGCCAATCGCTGTTCTTCTGGTAGGTCGGCGACACCAATGGCAAAGCTATTGCTGCTCTGGTTGGCATGTCCGCCAAGGGCGATAGCGGGCCCGGTGAACCCATTGGCTGACGGGTGGTTAACGGCATCTAGACTCAGTGGTGAAGGCAACAATTCAGGCCACGGACGGAGTTGCTCAGGTATGGCTAGTGCGGTTGCCGCGGCCTGGGCATTGGCGACGAGCACTTCGAGTTCGGTTCTTTTGTTATCGGCGTTGTTCTTGCTGATGTCGTTGGCGTTGTCGCTGGCACGGTCGCTGGCGTTGTTGCTGGAAATGGTTGCGTTGCCGGTTGACCAAAGCGGCT
>JAYUVJ010000100.1:0-28343 GCA_043754155.1 Acidimicrobiia bacterium | reverse complement strand
TTTGCCCTGTGTGCTTCCTTTCACACTTCTCTTCGTCTCTCGTTAGATCGGTTTGTTAATGGCTTCTGAAGTTGCTTGGTTCTCCGCCTTATGCGATGACGATTACGAATTTCTTGGCGTCCCCGACGCCGGGCTCCGTAGTTCCTATGCGCACTGTGCTTCCATCGTGCGCGCCGCTCAAGCCAACGGTTTCGACAACGTGCTGCTGCCCTCCGGATACGAATTGGGTATCGATGCCACTGCATTTGCCGCAGCGCTAGCCCCCGAGATGGACCGCATGCGCATGTTGTTGGCGGTTCGGTGTGGCGAGCTTTGGCCCGCCCAGCTAGCCCGCCAAATCGCCACTATCGACGCCATGATGGGCGGAAGGCTCACCGTCAACATCATATCCTCAGACCTTCCTGGTTCGCCCCTAGCTTCCGCGCCGCGTTACCGACGAACCACCGAGATCATAAAGATCCTTAGGGTTTTGCTTGCGGGCCAAGATCTTGAACATCACGGCGAGTTTTACGATCTCAACATCAAAGCCCCGCGCATCCAACCAGTCGAAGGCAGATGTCCGCCGTTGTATTTCGGAGGCCTTTCTGATGACGCTCGCCAATGCGCCGCCGAAGGTGCCGACGTGTACCTCATGTGGCCCGACACCACCGATGCCGTCGTTGAAATTATCGCGGACATGTCGGCCCGGGCGAAAACCTTTGGGCGGACGTTACGTTTCGGATACCGCGTGCACGTAGTAGTTCGCGAAACCGAAAGCGAAGCTCGAACTGCTGCCGATCGTTTGCTCTCCAAACTCGATGCCGATGTGGGCGAAGCGATCCGCCAAAAGTCGTTGGATACCCAATCGGCCGGGGTTCGCCGCCAGGCAGAATTGCGAGACAACGCCGCAGCCAACGACGGTTTTGCCGAGGCCAATCTGTGGACGGGAATTGCCCGAGCGCGTTCAGGTTGCGGCGCGGCAATTGTCGGAGACCCCGATCAGGTGCTCGCCAAATTACGTGCCTATGAAACAATGGGCATCGAAGCGTTCATTCTGAGCGGCTACCCCCACCAAGCCGAGTGTGACCTCTTCGCCAAATACGTTTTGCCGAACTTGGCTCACGGACCCCTCGACCTCTCAACTCGATAGCCACGAAGTCTGATCGTTTTGCTGGACAAACTCCTCAATTGTCCGGTTTGGCACGGTCGTCGGGAGGAGAAAACGTGCTCTCACCGTTCGGCGCACCTCCGATCGACTCGAGGGATACTCTTTACCGGACCGCAGATACAAGGCTATCTCCCAGCTGACGCCGACGTTGAGAGGATCCATCCCGTACAGCGGCGATCTGGTTGCCTGCACTTGTGGAGCGCAGAACATTGCTGGGAAATTGAGCGCGAGGCAGAAAGTTGAAGAATGACCTGGCCGGTGCCTGCGCCTTGGTCGCTCGATTCTGTTCGCTCGTTGCAACTACATGACTCTCGATTTCATAGTCCTAGGGCCGGCATCGCGGTCCGGTTAGGCAGGAGCCCGAAGCCTCTCGTTGGTCGGCCGGATTGCTTTACTAACGTCGAGAGCCGTTCCCGGTTAGTCCCGATGCCTGCGCAGCGATCGCTGGCATCGCGTTGTCGTTAGTCGTAGCAATTAACTGCTGCAAAACGCCGCCCAAAGGCGCTCTACTGAGCGCTCTCCTGTTTTGATTGTTAGAGAAGACGGGAAGCCCGTTTCGCCGGTTAAGCGCCCATAAGGACCCAATCCGTGGTGGCCAACGAACATGCGCCACCAAGCTCGCTAAACGGTTACGAGGTTGAGGGTTTCGCCACGACCATTGGGTTCGTATCCGTCGGCGCATGGGTCATCAAAGAACAAGCCTTCCGACACATAACGAAAGCGCACTTAAGTTACTGATAGCCATGGAGTTTTTCAACCGATCGTCGGCACCCATAAACAATCCGTGCGGAATCGCGGCTCGCACTGCATAATCGCATGACGCACACATACCCAGCCCTGGACATGCACACAAAGCGCTCTCTAAGAGCTACCCAGAAACACGTCGGAGCGAGTTGTGAGGGGTCAGCGATGAACCAGACATCGGGAACTAAGGTCGTCTCCGTGAGCGACCTTGAACCAAATTCGCCGTCGACTACTCCGCCCGATGCCACACCCCAGGTGTCCACCCAAGACACACCAACCAAGCATCCGCAACCAGAAATGCGCAATGTAGAATTGGACTCCGTTGCCCCAAAGCGCGGGCCACTCAATCCGGCCTATGCGATTTTGGCGGCAGCGATTTTGTCGGCCGGGACGGCCATCACGGCGACCTATCTCAATATTCGATCGTCGGAACGGTTGCAACGGGAGCAAGACCGCACCGATGCCGCCAAGAGGGAAAGTGACTACCTCAAAGCGCAGTTAACCGCGTTGCAAACCAAGCTCAATGAAACATCCAAGGCCATCGACGCGCTCGCCGAAAACACCGATTCGCCGTCAAGCGCAAGTCCGGGGAGTCCGGTTAGTACCGCTGCCACGGTCGCTCCTACGCCTGTGGTCGCTCCCCTTCCAAGCATCATCGTGGTGCTTCCGTCTACACCTCCTACGGTTCTCACAGTCACCCCTACGGCGAAAGCTGAACCCAAGGTTGACCCAAAACCCGTGGCTCGGGCTGAGTCACCCGCGACCCCTCCTCCTACCCAAGCCACAACCTCGACCACGACGACTCTTCCGCCCACGACCGTCCAACCAACCACGGCTACGGTGCCGGCGGCCGTTTCAGGTCCTGTTCCTGCCGGAGCAGCCTTACCAACGACGGCATCAACTACCAAACTGCCCTAATGCCTCGAAGCGGCGTACATTAGGCGCATGACGACGCTAAAACTTGGTTTGCAAACTGGCTATTGGGGCAAAGGGGTTCCTCACGGGGTCACCGAGCAGATCGCTACGGCCGAGGAACTGGGATTTGAGTCGATGTGGACCGCCGAGGCATACGGTTCCGATGCACTCACTCCCCTGGCTTGGTGGGGTGCTTCAACCAAGAACCTGAAACTCGGGACGGCCATCATCCAAATGTCGGCTCGCACCCCAACCGCCGTGGCCATGGCGGCCATGACACTTGATCACCTTAGTAGTGGTCGTGTCATCGTCGGCATTGGTGCCTCTGGCCCTCAGGTCGTGGAGGGATGGTATGGCCAGCCGTATCCCAAGCCCTTGGAACGCACTCGAGAGTATGTCGATATCATGCGCCAAGTTTGGGCTCGTGAGGCTCCTGTCGAATTCAAAGGCAAGCAATACCAGTTGCCCTTCGAGGGTGGGGCCGGATTGGGCAAGGCCTTGAAATCCACTGTGTATCCCATCCGTAACGAGATCCCTATATACCTGGGTGCCGAGGGCCCGAAGAACGTCGCCCTGTCTGCCGAGATTTGCGACGGTTGGCTGCCGTTGTTCTTCGCCCCCCGTCATGATGATTTTTACGTCGGCTGTTTGAAGGAAGGCTTCGCCCGGCCCGCCGCTCGTCGAACTCTGGCAGATTTTGCTGTCGCCGTTTCGATGAGCGTGATTGTCGATCCCGATGTGGAGGCCGCTGCTGACAAAATCCGTCCAATGTTGGCCCTGTATATGGGTGGCATGGGTGCCCGCGAACACAACTTTCATTTCGATGTGTTTGCTCGCATGGGCTACGAAGCCGTCGCCATAAAGGTGCAAGAGCTTTATCTCGAAGGAAAGAAAGCCGAAGCCATTGCCGCTATCCCGACGGCCTTGTGCGAGGAAGTGGCCTTAATCGGATCGGTAGACAAAATCGCTGACGATCTGGCTGCTTGGGAAGATTCGTGCGTAACCACCCTGTTGCTTTCGGGCCCGCCAGCACTGCTCCGCACCATGGCCGAACTGGTCAACCGCTAAAAGTGAGTCCTTAGTGACGAATTCGACCTATTAACCAAGCAGCTTCAGCGACCTACCGTCGGCGTTTTGAGCGGCTCGTGTCGATCTGGTCGGGTTGCAACGGACGTTTGTTTTGGGCTGCTTCGCGCTCTTTTTGTTTGAAGGCCAGTGTGTCGATTTCGTCGTGAAGTTTTCGCCACGATTCAACCCGCTCCCGAGTGAGTTTGCCTCGTTTAATTGCCCCTAACAGTTCACACCCCGGCTCGGTTCTGTGCTCACAGTTAGTAAATCGGCAACCTTCGGAAAGCTCGTCGATATCGGCAAACGATTCCTTCAACGCTGTGTCGACGGTCCACAGCGCAGCCTCTCTCAAACCTGGCGTGTCGATCAGCATGGCGCCAGTCGGGAGGAGAACAAGCTCTCGATGGCTGGTGGTGTGACGGCCCTTGCTATCGCCAGCACGTACCGCAGCGGTTTCCATATGCGACGTACCCAAGAGCACGTTGGTCAGCGTAGATTTCCCGGCCCCGGAGACGCCGAGCAGTGCAACCGTGGCACCAGAACCAAGCGCCGCCAACAGCGGGTCAAGGCCTCTGCCTTCAGGCGCCGCTATCGACCAAACCGGTGTGGCGTCGGCGGCCTCCTCCAACGATTCAATCGCTCCCGCCGTGGCCACGTCGGCCTTGGTTGCCACCACCATGCATGCCGCTCCGCCTTCGGTCGCAATACTGATTTGGCGCTGAACTCGTCGTTGGTTGATTTCCCCGTCAAGCGGAACCACTACAAACACCGTGTCGACGTTGGCAGCTAACACTTGACCTTCGGTAAGGACGCCAGCAACTTTGCGGACCAACACTGTTCTGCGTGGCAACACGGCGTGGATGGTCGCCCGGCTTTCCTCAGCTCGAGGGCGGATCATGACCCAATCGCCCACGCCGGGCAGGTTCACCACGGGAGTGCCCGGTTTGCGAAGAATTCCACGAAGATCGGCAGAAAGAACTCCCGCTGGACCGGCGGTAAACCATCGTTCCCGTAGCTGGGCGATCACCCTCGCTGGCACCAGGCCAACCTCCTTCGACTGGGCCAACGCAGCAGCTTCAGCCAAGATCGGCGTCCAACCCAATGATTCCAGGGTCGCCTCTTCAAACACCGGCGAACCTCAAACAACAACTCCCGAAAAGCCTAAGAACCTCATTGTCCAAGGCTTTCACGTTCTCCGCAGCAAAGAAAACGATTTTCGTGGCAAGAGCCCGCTTTTGGTTCTCTCTGGTGCAGCTTCTACATTGAAGGCCATGTCTGAACCCGTTTTCTCGGTGACCGCCAACGAACCGTTCCGCATTGCCGTGCCCGATTCGGTGATCGACGATCTCAAGACCCGTTTGCACAACACCCGTTGGCCCGATCAAATGCCGGGAACCGAGTGGGAGTACGGCACCGAGCTGACCGCCGTCCAAAAGCTTTGCACCTACTGGGCCGACGAGTACGACTGGCGAGCGGCGGAAGCTTCGCTCAATGCGTGGCCGCAATTCAAAGCGACGGTGGATGGTCAAACGCTGCACTATGCCCACATACGTTCTCCTCACGCTGATGCGCTTCCCCTAGTCCTCACCCACGGGTGGCCTGGTTCCATCGCCGAGTTCCTGAAAGTGGCCGCCCCGCTCCTTGATCCCGTCGCCCATGGTGGTTCGGCCGCCGACGCGTTCCATCTGGTTATCCCCTCAATTCTCGGTTACGGATTCTCCGGGCCAACTACCGTCCGCGGCATCAATACGTTGCATGTTTCCCAATCGATCAGCGCACTTATGGCCTATTTGGGTTACTCGCGCTACGGCGTTCAGGGAGGCGACTGGGGCTCGATCATCAGCTCTGGCATGGGATTGATCGATCCTGAACATGTGGTGGGCGTGCACGTGAATATGGTGATGGGACGCCCTACCGATCCAGCCAACCCACTCGACGGCGTCCTTCCCGACGAGATGGCGGGCCTGGGGTTTATGAAGAACTTCCGTGAGTACGAGATTGGCTACCAGGAAATCCAAAAGACCCGTCCACAAACGTTGGCCTACGGTCTCACCGATTCACCCGCCGGGTTGGCTGGATGGATTTTGGAAAAGTTTCGTCAGTGGAGTGATTGCGACGGGGACCCTTTCAATGCGTTCTCTATGGATGAGTTGTGCACCAACATGATGATCTATTGGGTGACCGGCACGATCAATTCATCGACTCGTTTGTATTTTGAAACCATTGGTCCCGGCCATGGCGCAGCGATGCCCAAGATCGAAGTTCCTGTTGGTTGCGCCGTGTTTCCGAAAGAGCTTTACCAGGCGCCTCGAGTGTGGGCCGAGAATCAGTACAACGTGCAGCACTGGAGCAAGTTCGCCACTGGCGGACACTTCGCTGCTATGGAGCAACCTGAGGCCTTAGTTGGCGACATTCAATCCTTCTTCCGCCTCGTGCGTTAAGGCACCCATGAACTTCCTTGACCACCTCCAACTAGACCTGAACCGGATCGACGAACTTGCCACGGGTGACCTAAACGCACCGGTTTCATCGTGTCCGGGCTGGGATCTAGGGAGGCTCATCGGCCATCTCGGCCGGGTACACCGCATGGCCCTTGCGGTCATAAGCACCGGCGCTATGAGCCCAGCAGCCCCCGCGGATCTCGCTGCACCACCTGATGACCATGGTGCTCTGCGCGCCTACTTTTCTGAATCTGCTGCACAGTTGGTACACGATCTATCCACCACCCCACTCGATGCCCCCTGCTGGACCTTTCTCAGAACTGGCGATGTCACGGCGTTTTGGCACCGTCGAATGGCCCAAGAACACGCAATTCATCGTTACGACGCCGAGCTTGCCGTCAACGATCCCCATCCAATTCCGGTCGATCTTGCTATCGACGGCGTAAAGGAATACTTCACCCTGGCCAACCTACGGGTGCTGCCAAAGAGGCCCGATTTTGTCCTGGGGGGCACCCTGCATCTCCACACCACCGATTCTCCCGACGGCGAATGGATGATCGAGCAGTCCGGTTCGTCGCTAGTTACCAGCCATGGCCACGGCAAAGGTGATGCAGCCGTCCGAGGCACATCTAGCGACCTTCTCCTAGCGTTATGGGGCCGCAAAGACCTCACCAGCACCACTACGTTCGAGCAGTTCGGCAACCCTGCAGTCACCGCCTCCCTGGCAGCACTAGGCGGAAACTAGGGTTCGACGACCTGACCACGGCGGAGGACAGACAGGTCCGGTATCGCAAATTCGGTACGCTCTCTGCCTCATACCAAGGACACCAGCACGGAGCAATGTTTCCACGACCATCGATCCGGGCGTAGGACCTACGGTCAATGGCCAACGTCAGTTGTCCTGGGCACCTCCAGCGTCGAGGAGGTTCACGGCCTTTTCGACTGAGCGGCGCGCACGGGTGACTCGACGTTCCAGGCTGGCGGCTTCCACTCGTTCGTGGTCTTTAGCGCCGACGGCGTTTCGCAGGAGATCCATGGCGATATCGGCCAGTTCCTCGCTCATGGCTCGGAGTTTTTCTGCGGCCTCTTCGATTCGTTGCATCAGCGTTCCTTGTTTTGCGGTGCGTGTGGTGCGTGTGGTGCGCTCACCAAGCCAAGGGCCTGGTCGATGATTTGCATTGGGTGTGCAGTTATTACGCCACCTGCTTCAAGCCAGAGCGAGCAACCGGGATTGGCACTGGCCACCAGTGGGGCGCCGGATTTGGCAATGACGGTGATCTTCTGCGCGCGTATCTCTTCCGCAAGTTCGGGCTGGGTGATTTGATAGCTACCGCCAGCACCACAACAACGTCCGTCGTCATCAAGTTCTACGCAATCAGCGAATGGCGCCAAAACGGTACGAACTGGTAAGTGTGCTTTCTGTACATGACGAAGATGGCACGGATCTTGAATAGCCACAACCGGTCGTTGATGAGCAGCTGAAGGCTTGGGCAACAAATCCATCCGGCCCGCAAGCCACTCATTCACATCAACGACGCGCTCGGAAAATTCCAGCGTCTTTTCATCACGCAACAGATTTCCGTAGTCCTTCAGCGCCGCACCGCAACCAGCCGAGTTCACCACGATGGGCGCAAACCCCGGACAGGTCCGCATGACTCGCTCAGCCAATCGCTTCGCTTCATCGTGCAATCCAGCATGGGCATGCAGTGCACCGCAGCAATCGGCTGAAGCCCCAGCCAAACCAACCGTTGCACCCGTAGCGCGCATCACCCGCAAAGTCGCTTCATGCACATCGCGTTGCCAGGCATCCATGACACAGCCGGTAAACAACCAAGCATCAACGGCGCCCCGATCACTCGTCAAGGGCACCTGACGAATTGGTATGCGCGCAGGCAAACCCAGTTGGCTTTGCATCTTCTTTGGAATTAGCCCCACTCGTTGCGCAATACCCAACATCGAAGAACCAAACAGGAGTAGACGATGATGACCCAAGGGACGCAAGCCCAGGCGAAGCCAGCGTGGAACCGGGCGAATGTTTTTGGTGGCCAGAATTTTGCGGGTTTGTTCCATCAGTTCACCGAAATGCACTCCCGAAGGGCATGCCGTTTCGCAGCCTCGACACATTACGCACCGGTCCATGAACGTCGCGAACTCATCGTCGAGAGGAATCGCACCTTGCTCAATGGCACGCATCAAGGTGATTCGTCCCCGGGGCGACGCCGATTCTTCTTCGGTCGCTCGGTAGGTGGGGCAATGGGGAAGGCAGAGCCCGCACGACACACACGCCGAAAGCAAGTCGTCGTTGAGCCCCAACGGTGTCGACTTTTTCAAAACACCAACCGATCCAGAAATACCCTGTGTCGGAGGACCCTGAGTTGGGGTGCCTTGGGTCGAGGTAACCCGAGGAGAAACGCCGTCGCTGGCCGTACCAAACGTTGGAGTGACGGGTTTGCCGTTAGTCCTTGAGGAAGCAGCGTTGCTCACCATGGTCGTACTCCGAGGTTGAGACGGCCTTCTGGGTCAAAGGCAGCTTTGAGTTGTTGATTCAGGGCAAGCACCGGTGCACTGAGCGGCGCCGGGTCGAATGGTGAAGCGTCTAAGGCTGAGGAGAAGTGGACGGTGCCCACACCGATTTCGGCCAAAAACGCACCGGCCTCCGGTTTGATACCTGAGACGTGCGCCGCAGACCCATGCGCTGAGTTTGGCCCCGCATTGGCATCAGTTGAAGCCCTCGGAGACGTCGATAACGCTATAAACGAAGTTGTCATGGTTCTGATGGTCGAGTTACGAAGAGCACGCCTGATGGCAAAGCTCTTTAACTCTGGAGCAGCCGATGATTCCCACCGTGGTCCAAGGGCCTGCGAACCAACGCGAACTTCTGAAGCCGTTCCCTCCAGCAAAACGTAAGTGCGCATGCCATCCCAAAGCACGGCACCAGGAGAAACCAGTGAGGTCCGAACAGCAAAGGGGTCCACCCCTGCGCACTGCAGCCAAACCTGTAGTGCCGGACGGGGCCTGCAACGCAGTACCACTTCGCTCAGAAAACCCAGCGTGCCTTGTGAGCCAACCAGGAGCCGACACAAGTCATAACCCGTCACATTTTTAACCACGGGCGCTCCTGCCTTCACCAAGATTCCCTGCGCGCTTACGTACCGGGTTTCCAACAGGAGATCTCGTATGTGTCCATATCGTGACCGTCTGACACCACTAAATCCCATCGACAGAACTCCCCCTACCGTCGATCGGGAATCAATGGGATCGAGCGGACAAACGAGGCCCGCCGCAGCTAGCGCCTCATCAAGCTCCGCCCAGGTCGTGCCTGCCCTGCAGCGAACAATTAGTTCTTCGGGCTCGACCGACACCACGCCGACAGGGGCAGTAACCAATCGTGCCGTAGAAGATCCCGAACGAGATTCCATGGTCGATCCGGCCGCGCCAACACTCAGAGGATGTGTTCCCCCGCCGACCACCGTGACTGGCCCCGCATCGACATCTCCAACCTCCTCAGCAAAGCCAAGGCACGCAGCGGAAGCATCTTGCGCGGCAAAGCTGACTGTCGAGCTCATATCCGCAGCCCCTTGTCCACAGCGCCCGAAATCTGATTCGAGGTAAGGCCAAGACATGCAGCAGGCGAGTGCTGCTCGGCAAAGCTAACCGTGGAACTCATACCCAGGCTCCGTTGGCCACAGCCGCAGCAATCTGGTTGGAGGTACGCCCAACGTGATCATGATCCTCATGACCGTTATGGTCGCCAGGCGCGTCGCTGTGTCCCCGATCGCTGTCCGACGCCGACCCCATCGATCCGATTTCTCCACAGTGCGAACCTGCTGGCAGCACTTTCGTGGGGTTCCATCGTCGTTGCGGATCAAACACTGTTCGCAAGCGATCCTGTTCCATCAAATCGGTTTGGGAAAACACCAAGCCCATGTAGTCACGCTTCTCTAACCCAATCCCATGCTCACCGGAAAGCACTCCCCCAGCCGCGATACACGCTTCGATAATCGCCCGTCCGGCCTCGTGCACCCGATCCAGAACCCCAGGCTCGCGCCGATCAAACACCAACAACGGATGAAGGTTCCCGTCGCCAGCATGGAACACGTTCAGCACGATCAGTTCCTGTTCTGCCGCGATCTCCGTGACTCGATCCAAGACGTCGGCCAAACGAGTCCGCGGCACCACCGCATCATGCAGGTAGTAGTTCGGTTTGATGTTGGCAATGGCCCCAAACGCCGATTTGCGGGCCTTCCACAACAGCGCACGCTCAGCCGTCGTCGCCGCGGTTCGCACTCCACGTGCACCAAAGGCCAAGCAGGTTTGCTCCACGAGCGAAGCCGCATCGGCAACCACTTCCTCAGCACCCTCCACTTCAACCAGCAACACGGCACCGGCATCAAGCGGCAAGCCGGCCTTGGCCCAATTCTCCACGGCACGGATGCAATTGGCATCCATCATCTCCAACGCAGCTGGGAGCAAACCGCCACTAATAATCGCACTTACGGCTTCCGATGCGGCACGAATCGTGACGAAATCCGCCAGTAGGGTACGCACCGCCGGAGGATTGGGTAGTAAGCGCACAGCTATTCGAGTAGCAATACCCATGGTGCCTTCGCTACCAATGAAGGCACCACGCAAATCGTAACCAACACCGTCGGCATCGACACTCCCCAGCACGGCCAACTCACCGCTCGGCAACGCCACTTCAACCGCCAAGATATGCGCGCTTGTTACTCCATGCAGCAAACAATGCGGACCACCGGCGTTGGTTCCGACGTTGCCGCCAATCGAACAGGTTTGCTGACTTGAGGGATCAGGTGCGTAATGGAAACCCAAATGGGTTACCGCTTTGGTGAGATCGAGATTGTGGATACCAGGCTCAACCCAGGCGTAACCATCGTCGGTGCAGACTTCCAGCACTCGGTTCATTTTGGTTGTCGCAATCACCACGGCACGTTGCAGAGGGACCGTGCCACCGGCCAAACCCGTCCCGGCCCCACGCGGCGTTATCGCACAACCGTAAGTGGAAGCGATACGAATCGCAGCGACGATTTCTGAAGCGCTGATTGGGAGGCAAACCACTTCGGGCTCGGAGGGATCAAGCGCCGAAGCATCCTTGGCATAAAGGATCTTCTCTAACGCCGACACCAACACTCGATCGGGGGCCAACGCACGCCGCAATTCCCCAACCAACCCCTCCGCTGGCGAGCCCGGGGTAGATTCCGAACCCGGAGGGCGGTTGCGACGATTGGCGAACAAATCCACCCCGAAAACGTAGCTCCCCAAACCGTTGAGCAACGAGTTCGCAGGCGGGAACCGGCACAATTCTTGACGGGGCAAAACTTGTACCGAAAGTTCCTTACGAAGAACCTTTCAGTGCAAGTAGCAACCTAAAAACCTCGTCGTGGCTACGCCCGCGTGACAGCACGACAAAACCAAAAACAACACCAGGCAACACAAAGCAAAAAGGTGCCCCGAAGGGCACCTTCATGCAAAGCCGCCTCGAGACACTAGGGCTTTGGACGGTTCCGCTTGCGATCTTCTTCTTTGAGGAAGCGCTTTCGAACACGCACATTCGAAGGTGTAACTTCAACCAGTTCGTCGTCAGCAATGAACTCAATTGCGGCTTCAAGCGTCATTTCACGCTTCGGTGGCAACTTCACGGCCTCATCGTGGGAGTGGGTACGAATGTTCGTCTTGGCCTTCTCACGAACAATGTTGACCACCATGTCTTCTTGACGAGCGTTCTCGCCAATAACCATGCCTTCGTACACTTCCTCGCCTGGATCGATGAAGTATTCACCACGTGAAGCCAAGTTGTCCATCGAGTAACCCGTGGAGTTGCCAGCACGGTCGCTCAACATGGCGCCACCCAAACGCTCTGGCAGTTCGCCTACCCATGGGATGTAGCCAGCATGCAACTGGTTGATCAGTGCCGTACCGCGGGTTTGGGTCAGCAACTGGCCACGAAGACCAAGCAGACCACGTGATGGGCAATCGAAGTTCAGGATGGTTCGGCCGGTATCGCCAGGACGCATATCGCTCAACATGCCCTTTCGGGGAGCAACAGCCTGGGTAACGGTGCCAACGTGCTCATCGGGAACGTCAATAACCAGGTGTTCCATTGGCTCATGACGGTGACCGTCGATCATCTTGGTGATTACTTCCGGGCGGCTGACCTGAAGTTCGTAACCCTCGCGACGCATCGCTTCGATAAGAACAGCAAGCTGCAATTCGCCGCGACCAGCCACCTCAATGATGTCGGGTGAATCCGTTGGGCGGAGGCGAATCGATACGTTACCGAGAATTTCACGCTCAAGACGGTCGCGAAGCTGACGTGACGTCACGTACTTGGACAACTTGTCGCGACCAGCAGTTGGTGCCGTGTTTACGCCGAAGGTCATGGCCAAAACCGGCTCATCCACGAGCAAACGCTCAAGCGCTACGGGATTTAGGGCATCAGCGAACGTATCGCCAATTTCTACTTCGGGAAACCCGGCGATAACGAACAATTCACCAGCGACGAGTTCTTCAGCCTCAACGCGCTTCAGACCTTCGATACCGAGCACAGTGCCAAGCTTGCGCTTGAGCATGCCTCCAGGCTGTCCCTGAGCTGGCTCGGCACCCAAAAGGGCAACCATGTCACCCTTGCGCATGGTGCCGTTTTGGACGCGTCCTACGGCCAAGCGGCCGAGGTACTCTGAGGCATCAAGGTTGTTGACGATGGCCTGCAGCGGAGCCGAAGCATCACCGGTTGGTGCTGGGATGGTCTTGGCAATGGCCTCGAACAGGGCGGTGAGGTCATCATCGGGGCCAGGCATACCAATACCGGCGATCGATTTGCCGTCACGGGCAATGGCCGAGATAACGGGAAAATCGAGGTGCTTGGTATCACCATGCTCGCCGAGAAGATCCATGAACAACTGCTCAACTTCGGCGAGAACTTCTTCAGGACGGGCGTCTTGACGATCAACCTTGTTGATCACTACAACGACCGGAAGGTGCTTGGCCAGGGCCTTAGACAGCACGTAACGGGTTTGTGGCAGTGGGCCTTCGGCAGCGTCAACGAGCAGTAACACGCCGTCGACGATGGCCAAACCGCGCTCCACTTCGCCACCGAAGTCGGCGTGTCCTGGGGTGTCGACGATGTTGAACTTGTAGTGTCCCCATCGAATCGAGGCCTGTTTGGCGAAAATGGTAATGCCGCGCTCGCGCTCCTGGTCGTTGGAGTCCATAACCCGGTCGACTTGGGTTTCGCGTGCGCCGAAAACGCCGGCCTGGCGAAGCATGGTGTCAACCAGCGTGGTTTTGCCGTGGTCAACGTGGGCGACGATAGCGATATTGCGAAGCTCGGGGGTTCCGGGCGCTGAGGCGGTCATTGCAGGTCCTTTAGGGTAAACAGGCCGTACGAGGTCGCTCGCCAGCCTTGTGTAGTCAACGTGTGTAGTCAACGTCTAGGTATTGGTGTTGTCGCGGTGACGTGAGCCACCCATAAACGCCAGCACCTATTCGCACAGTGAAGATCTTGGAGCCGCCGGGGCTTCCAACATCGAACCGACGCCGGGCAGCGACGGAAAATTGACGCCTAGACGTCACGAATAATTTCGGCAGTACTTGCCGTTGAGTTGAGGTGTTCCTGTCTCCGACCAGGGTCAGTTCGGGGAACTCTGTCCGCTATGCGAACGGGTAAACCCTGAAAATCAGCCAGCGGCCTTTTCGATCTCGAAGACCGCATCCTCTTCAGTGGTGTCTTCTTCCTCATCAAGCACCCGCGCCAGGCACCATGAGGCGCACTTGTCTTCGGAGCCTGCACCGCACTCTTCACATGGCGCGATGCCATAGTCAGTTTGGATGCGCTTGAGGGCGCGCGCCTCTTCGAAGCGTCGATGCCGTCCCTTTTTCACGTTGGGCTCCCGAAAATCTCGTTTGTCTTGGTCGTATCGAGCGTCAAGTGTAGCTGGAGCAAACCAGGTAATAGTTGCATCCCAACCAGAAGGCGACGTGACGTCTGGTACATCATTGTGATTTGCGTGGGCTAACCGTTCGTTGAGTGCCGAAGACCGAGGGGTACCATGGAACGGATGAGCGAAGGAATTGACCTGGAAGCATTTGTACAGCGATTTCAGGAAAGGGCAGCTTCGGTGAAGAACCGTCCAATGCCACCGGTTGAAGGGTCTGAACGAGTGAAGTTCCGGGAGCGCATGCAAGTGGACTTTATGGACTTTGCCATGGTGGGCGACGCTCAAGCTGAATTGGTCGATGGCATTTTGACACTCCGAATTGACTTGCGACCACCCCAGACTTAAGCCTTCAAAAAAAGAGGCTCGGTTTGCAGGAGAACCCACAGGATCGGTGCATTTGGAATCACACAGTCATAGACTGGACGGTGCCGATAACCCCTATCTTTTTTCCGTTGAGGTTCAGTCATGGATGATCAGTCGCAAGCACAGCAAGCACAGCAAGCACAGATAGACAAGCTTTCCGGTGGTAGCGCAAAAGCCTTGATGGATAGCGGCGAGCGGACCCTCGACGAAGAACGATTGCACCGCAAACAACGACTCGCCGCGGGGTTCCGTTTGTTCTCCAAGTTTGGGTTCGACGAAGGAGTAGCCGGGCACATAACCGCACGAGACCCCGAACTTCTCGATCATTTTTGGGTGAACCCCTTTGGTATGCACTTCGGCCACATCCGAGTAAGCGACCTTCTCCTGGTTCGTCACGACGGCAAAGTCGTGGAAGGTTCACTGCCCGTAAACCAAGCAGCATTCGCTATTCACTCTGAGATTCACGCGGCGAGGCCCGACGTAATTGGTGCCGCCCATTCGCATTCTGTATACGGAAAAACGTGGTCATCACTGGGACGACTGCTTGACCCGATCACCCAAGATGCCTGCTCGTTCTATAACGATCATGCCCTCTTCGACGATTACACCGGCGTGGTGCTCGATACCGAAGAAGGCAAACGCATTGGTTATGACCTGGGTATGCGCAAGGCCATTATTCTTCGCAACCACGGCTTGCTCACCGTCGGACATTCAGTCGACGAGGCGGTTTGGTGGTTCATCACCATGGAGCGTTCCTGCCAAGCCCAATTGATGGCCGAGGCAGCAGGAAAACCCATAGTGATCCCTGATGACATGGCCAAACTCACTGCTGGACAAGTGGGCACCCATATTGCTGGTTGGTTTAGCTTTCAGCCGCTCTATGCGCGCATAACCCGTGAGCAGCCGGACTTGTTCGAATAAGGCTTCGAATAAAGGCGCGGCCTTTGTCTGATTTGGTCCAAAGAGTCCTAACCGTCGGAAGAGATGGCGGATTTGAGATCCCGAACCAGCGCTTCAATATCAGAGCGCTTGGCATTCGACAAACCTTCGCTAACGCTGAGCAACAAGGTCTGCGTAGGACTTACGAACCACTTCTCATCCTGTCGAACCACCACGAATCCCGGAAACGATTTACGCGCCGCCTCAAGCGCATCGATCCTGCCGACGGCCCGGTCAACGATTGCCTTGCTCACCGGGATCGAGAACTGCTCGCCAAAACGAGAGATCTGTCGACCGCAGTGTTTCGTTGCTTTTCCTCCCGAAAGAATTACCAAACAACCTTCGTGATACTGGGCGACAAAAGGTTCCGCTCCAGGTTCAGTGAGGGCAAACTTCGCGTCTCTGATCGTCACAGGAACCAAAACTTGCGTGCCAAATCGAGTGCTCCGCTTTTGTATCTCAGCAGTTGCATCAGGTACCGAAAGTTCGAATTGGCGACGAAGCTTCGCGATTCGAACACCCCAAACAGCGGTCATCGCTTCCACCGGAAAGGCTTCGGCTTCAACAGGGTTCGTTAGTGCAAGCGCGGTTGGATAATCGAGATCTGCCACCGCGTTCAGCCAGTCTTGAACTGCTTGTTCCGCTGAGTCAGCCGCTACGGTTTGGCGAATTGCCAACGGCACGGGGGCGACTACACCAGTCATTGCCGCCGATTGCTTTCTCATCGCCAGTCGATCCCAAGCATTCCCAATAGTGCCTGTAAGGGAAACATACCAACGTCGATCGATACGAACCGCACTAACGGGGATCGAACGATCCAGGTCGGTTCCTGTTTTCGAAAGAAAGCGACGGAGCCAACCGCCGTACAGGGGTTGGTCCAAAACCTGCGAAATTGAATCGAGCTTTTGTCCGGGCAAAGTTATCTCGGGGGGCACCGCCGTTACCATCGCCCGTTGACGAGTCGAGGGTGGATGCATAGCGCTTACCGATTCGATGCGCCAGCGTTGCCGTAGAAGTGACGGACTTGTGGAGATGTTCGCAGCCCCCTCCGCAAGAGATCCAAAGCGCCGAAGCTGACGGACGACTTGCTCAGCGTTGGTGGCTAGCAAGTGAGCTTCCTCGGGCTGGATCACCTGTGCGAGGCCCAGGGAATCGCCGTCTTGTACCGCAGCCAAGAACCGATGAACTGCCTGGGCTGGTGAACCGGCGCCCGATGCTCCCCTGTAGACCGTGGATGTCCAAATGGTCGAGATGACCAAGACTAGGAGTCCAACGACAATTCCAACCGACCCACGTTGCGGTGCGACCGAGACGAATCTCCTATGGTGAACTCTAAAAGAACCGATTGTTCGAGTCTAGGAGGGTCAGTTTGATCACGCCGCTATCCAGTTCAGGCTGGACAAGGTGTATTCCAAGCGCCTAGTTGCTGCCAACTGCGTGAGGTAAAAAAGTCTCGGGTGTTTCGTCGCGAGCTGAAGCCTTTGGAAACATGACGAGAATTGCTTCGTTGAGCTCCAACACCACTGGCGAGAGCGGGACGATATTTAAGACGCCCTGCCCCTTGCGTACCAGGTCAATAATCTCGCCGTCTTCTCGCACCAACAATGGCGTATCGCCCATAAGCACCAAGTTTGCCGCAGCCATGTCTCCACCGAGATGCTCACGCAGGTAAGTAACTGCCGTACGAGCCGATTGAAGGGAAACGCTGGCATCGAGAAGGCTCTTAATAACCTTGAGCTCTAACAAATCCGTATAGCTATAGCGACGCTGGGAGCCGGATCCCTTAGCCTCAGCAATCGAAGGACGAAGAAGGCTGGTTCGTGCCCAATAATCGAGTTGACGATACGAAATGCCAACGATCGAACAAACCTGCGGGCCACGGTAGCCAGGTTCAGAAACGGTCATTACGGTGGTCCTTCAGGTTATTGAGTACGCCGGAGTGCGCAGATCAAGACTTAACCACGACCTATGACGCAAGAGCACACTGGAGTAGTTACGTTGGTGTGATCAGGTTAGGGACTCTTGGAACCGCCGTCAACAATTTTGAGCAAAGTCTTCGCGCTTAACAATCGCACGCCCGCTTTCACCGAAAGTCTTCTGGGTTGATGTCGTCAATAAATTTTCGAAATTCGTCGACCAGCTCTTCGCCCCCTTCCGAAGAGGGTTTTGCAACAGGCGTCACTCCTTGTAGATCAAGAACTTCGTCACGCACAAAGATGGCCGCACCTTTGCGCACCGCCAAGGCGATCGCGTCAGACGGGCGAGAGGACACAATTTTGCGATCCGTACCGATACTTAGGTGTAGTTCGGCAAAGTAGATCTGATCATGAAAATCCGTTATGACCACTTGGTCCAACGTTGCATTGCAAGCTTCGAGGATATGGCCGAGAAGATCGTGGGTCATCGGGCGTGGCGTTGTTCGCTGCTCCAACCCGTACTTGACCGCCGCTCCCTCCGGCAGTCCAACAGCGATAGGAAGCACACGATTAGTTCCGTCGGTAGCCCTCAGCTCAAGAAAAGGCTGCTTGGTGACCTCATCGATACGTACGTCTACAAGTTCGAGTTCGACCACATCGCAACAGTACTGCCGACCGGCACCTCCGAAAACGACACCTTGATAGTCTCTAGCCCAAGCAGCTCGTTGCTGGGAAGCGGTTAACCCAAGTCGAACGTGGTCCGAAGAACTTGTCGCAACGTAGCGTCACGCAGCTTCGCACCTAGCTCGTGAAGCTCAGCCAGGTTGGCCAGAGCTTGTTGCCGGGAACGTTCCTCTCGTCGATACACCAAGGGTGAGACAACCTGCGCGTAAAAATCCGCCTCACGGTCGACCGCTGTACGAAAGATCCGAAGGTGCCGAGGCTCAACACCGAAGGCACGGAAACTTTTTGCCAGCTGAGCCGCCGCCAAAGCGTCATCATCAAAATAGACGATACCTGCGACAGCACGACCGACGATCAACCCATACTGTTCGATTTGACGCAACTCATCGGGACTCATGTTGGCTGCGGCAGCAAGTTCCGCGAAGGTGAATCGGCTTGTAGATCCGGTGAAAGAAGGAACATCGGAACGTAGAGCCAGGAGATTGTTGTCGGCTTGGTCAGGTTGGGTGCCTTCTGATGCATTACCGAGATCCATTCCTGCGGGAACTGAGCGTAGATTTCCTCGACGGCCCGGATCATCGGTGGGCGGCGTCTGCTGCTTGTCGGCTTCAGAGTTCGGTGGCTCAGAAGTCGATACGCCGCTCTCTCGATATGGGTTGTTAGAAATATCTCGAGCGTTTGCTTCGGCCCTAGCAATCGTGGAAGCCGACGGTCGCGAGGATGGGTGTGCCTCGGACCCTTCCGGCCCGTTCATCGAGGCGAACGCTGTTGCTGCTCGGCGAGCCAGACCTGCTGGATGCCTACGCTCCCCGAGAGCCGCTATTGGAGCCCCACGTAGCGATCCATCTCCTGCATGGTCATCGTCGACATCAGCTTCGCCGTCTGATCCGGGTTGTTCATTACTCATCCGACGTGATACCGAACCTTGACGTATCAACGGAGTCACCGCCGCCACCCGCTCGATCGGAACCGGGCTCAGCAGGTCCTCGGCAGTGAAGATGCCCTCAACCTCAGCGGTCGACAATCGGGTCTTTATCTCACGCAACGGTAAATACGTGCCTTCCTGCTGCGCCAATATCCAACGCAGACGCGCGGCATGGCTGGGAAAGAACTTGCGGTATCCCGATGGAGTCCGTTCCGGAGAAAGCAGTCCTTGCTGTTCCAAAAAACGAATCTTTGAAACAGTAAGGTCAGGAAAGTCGGGGCGAAGAAGATCGAGAAGTTCACCTAGGGCTAGGTAACCTTTGTCCTGCGCGCCACCGTTGGCGTCGTCACTCACGGGGTTCTCAACAGTCCGGGTTCGTAGCGATACTCGCTCGGACTAGCTCTTTGCAATCTCGGCAGCTGAACGTTCAGCGCTCAAAAACACCAGATGAAATTTTCCAATTTGGACCTCGTCGCCAGCGTAAAGGGCTTGTTCCCCCACGCGGTGCGTATTCACATAGGTCCCGTTCAGCGAACCTGCATCTACCAGGGTGTAACCGTTGCCAACTCGACGAATTTCGGCGTGGCGCCGAGAAACTGTGACATCGTCAAGAAAAATTTCGGCGTCAGGTTTACGACCGGCAACAACAACGTCTTGGTCCAAGAGGTACACCTGGCCAGAGTCGGGGCCGCGATTAATCACTAGGGCCGCAGGAGTTTCACCAGCGGCGCCCTCAATAGTGACATCGACCAAGGCGCCGTCGGGCAGGATGGTGTGGAACGTGACGGTGAGATCGTCACCGACCGCCAGCAGGGAATTACCACACGATGAGCAGAAGTTTGCGCCGTCGGTGTTTTGATGCCCGCACTGACTGCAAAAGGCGTTAGACATCTGATCAACCTCCAATGAGGGATTCGTAGGCACCGGCGTCGAGAAGACTTTCATAGCCCGAACCATTGGTTTGGGCTAAATCCTCAGGTGCTTCACTAAGCTCAATAATGAAAAGCCAACCTCGGCCGTAGGGATCGGAGTTGATCAGATCGGGAGCGCCTTCAAGTTCAGTATTGAAGCCAATCAGCGTTCCTGAAACAGGGGCGAAAATATCGCTAACGGATTTAGTTGATTCCACTTCAGTGATGGTTACGCCGCTTACCACCGAAATCCCGAGCGTGGGTGGTTGCACATACACGATGTCGCCCAGCGCATCCTGAGCGTAATCCGTAATACCAATGGTGACAGTGCGGCCATCAAGACGTACCCACTCGTGATCAGGGGAATAACGAAGTTCTGCCGGAACACCCATGGTTGCAGGCTAGTGCAGAGAGCCGGAAGTCAAGGGATAGTCGTCGGGGCTGTTAGGCGCACTGGCGCGAGGTTGGCTACCTGCCATTGGATGAGCTTGGTTTCACCCGACCTTCGACCAGCGCAGTTTTTGCCAGCGGTAGATAGCCAACCGTCGCAACAAAACTCATCAGAACGGAGGGGATGACCACGATCCAGGCTGCCGTTCGGAACGCATCTGGCGCGGCGACGGTCGATTTACTCAGGAGGAAAAGCGGAAAAGCAATCATCAAGCCCATCGTTGCTGCTTTTCCTGACCACTGAACGTCAATCCTTCGTGCGCCACCCGCAGCAAGGGCAAGTACCGCCACTGAAACTACAAGTTCACGTACGACAATCACGATACCCAGCCACCGGGGAATTGAGCCGTCGACAATGATTGAAATTGCCCCGACTGCCAGTAAAATCCGGTCGGCAGCGGGATCAAGAATTTTTCCTAGAGTTGAAACTTGGTTGAACTTGCGGGCGTACCAGCCGTCAACCCAATCCGTCCCACCGATTGCTGCGAGAAGAACGGCTGCTTGCAGGCGATTGTCTTTTCCGAAAAGCAACCATACAAAAACTGGCACCAACAGCAGTCTTAGTAAAGAAAAAATGTTGGGTACCGTCAGAATTCTGTCATCGCCTGATCGTTTGCTCTCGGAGATGTTGCTCACGACGGGGAGCATACAGACGCTGAACGCTCCGTAATGCACAAAGGAACCAGTTCGCTTCGATCGAGGTTGTTAGCGCGAAAGTTCAACAGTTAGTGGCTCGCCGAGTTCTGATGCCAGTTCGTTTCGCAGCCGTCGTACTTCGTTTGGTTGTTCAGTGTAGGAAAACGCTTGAGCAGGATCAGGAGATACAGCCACCCCTTTTCCGAGCCACAGGTCAGCCACCCGATCACCAATTCGCTTCGCAAAAGACTCTGCTCCGCTCTTAGGCGTCTCAGCCAGGATCGCAAAAACGCGCCGATCCGTTCTGGTGTCTACTAGTCCCAAACGGTCGGTTGCTCTGGCAGTGCTGCGCAGCAGGGTTCCGAGTTGGGACAGAGCTTGGGTTCGGGCTTGTTCCTTTAGCGAAGAAAGCGACGAGGAAGCGATGTCCAGAATCACTACGGAGAACGTCGATCCATAACGTTGCGCACGAGCGATTTCGATGTCCAGGTCTTGAAAAATTTGTCGAGTTGAGGCGCAACCAGTCTCATAATCGAGATGATGTCCGTAAGAGGCAATACGTATTGCTCCACGGAATTGCTTCAGCGCATAGGAACCAAGAACCCCAAAGGCAAAAAACGAAGCGCCGCGAAGAGTAATAAGTCTCCATACGGAGGGTGATCCAACCACGTCGACAGCAGGCAACCGGGAAACCCCGTAGGCCATCGTTGCCGCGGCTGCAGCTACGATTCCACCGACAAGTTCGAAGTACACAACCGCGGCAAAAATCCCAAGAAACAACACCGTGGCAAGTATTTCGACAGGATCTACACCTCGAGCAATTTGGCTAACGGCTAGCAGCGCGAGTACGGAAACAGCGAGAACGATCAGCGACGTAGAACCTACGCGACGACTTGGACCTCTAAATTTTTCAGTGGTGGACATCGCTGGGCCTTTCGCTTACGAAGCCGGTGGATTCGTTCTTTGTCGCATGTCTTGTTGTGAACGTGTCCGGTGCATCACCTCTTCAGGCTACCCAGCCGTGGAAAGATCGAAGGTGATGGGGAAATGGTTTGAATCACAACTGCGAAAGCAAATTAGCCCTCGACAGAACGGAGCTGTTTCTCCAGCGTCTCGCTCGGCAGGACGGTGGGCCGCTTTATTGGTCGGCCTACCCATGTTTCCAGTCCTTCTTCTTTCACAGCGCGGTCTTACCCATGAGGCAAGTTGTATTGCCGATGTTGCCACGCCATTCAGTGTGCTGGCCGTTCCGAATGACGATCCGATCGTTTCGAGTGCCCTCGTCCTCGAACGTGATGCACCGATCCCAAAAGTTTGTGATGGCGTGGATTTCGCCCCCCAGATCAGTCCCCGAGGGACTGGCAGGGTGATGGTGTTGCTCCCGATTACCAACACCACGGCGGTGACTTGGCGGGCCAGTGTTCTTCTTACCGTAAACGACGACACCACCACCGTCGCACTAGGCCCGATTAAGCCAGGCGGGACGACCGTCGAAAAGGTGTTGGTACGGGTCCCCATCAACGAAACTACGATCACTGCTCAGTTGGTGATTGGACCCTAAGTTCGCGAACTATTAAGCGTCGAACACACACAGAATGATTGCAAGACCTGAACGCAGAGCTGCACTGAGCGATACCTTCGCCTTTCTCTTAGACGCGAAGAACCCCAACTGGGGCGTAGCTCTCCCAGTCAGGCTTCTTCAAGCAAGTGTTAAATGTCGGCGCTTCTGCAACGATTACTACTCCGGTTCCCGCCTTAAATCACGTTAAGGATCACGCTAATTTCGGCGGAAAGGGCACCGGCGATGCCTTTGATCTTTACGGTTGAAGTCCCTACAAGGGCGGTTGCGTCTGCCTCGAAAGTGAGGGGAACGGTGGTGCCGCTAGCGGACCCGATGGTGAGTTTGACTCCGGTGGGTAACGCTGAGGAAGCAATACCGATAGTCCCGTTAAAGCCTCCCTTTGGCAAGACGGCAAGAGTGACGAGAACCTTGTTGTTTGTCGTATTCCGGGGAAGGTCAACCTTGTTTGGAGTCGCTGATAGTCCGAAGCCTGATGGCTCACCCACATTGAGTTCAAGGGCGATCTGTCGAGAGAATTGGCCGCTAACTCCCGTGACGGTCAAAGGGTACTTTCCAACCGGAGTGACGGAGCTAACGGTCACGGTGAGGGTGGTTCCAGTTGAAGATGAGTTGGCGGAAAATTTCGCTGAGGCACCGACAGGGATACCTTGCACGTTGAAAGTAACGTTTGGCTTGGTCCCAGTAGTTGCTAGGTCGATCTTGTAAGTAGTCGAAGCACCGGTGCTTACCGATCGACTCGTTGGATTGGCGATCATGGCAAAGTCAGCTGCGGAGATTACCGTTAGTGCTACTGCAGCAACTCGCTGAGTGCTTCCTGCGGTGGCTGTAACCGAGAGGACGTAGCGACCCGACGGGGTTGATGCCGACGGCGTTATGTACAGGTTCGTGTTGGAAGTGGTGGGGTTTGGCGCAAAGTTAAACGCAGCGCCATTGGGAGCCCCAGCCACGGCCATGGTTACTTGGCCGTTGTACCCAGCAGACCGATCAATAGAGAATCCAAAGATCGCCGTGTCGCCCGTACCTGCATTGCGCTCCGTTGCGTCGGCCCGAAGTCCAAACACTGGAGCAGCGGGTGTCGTTACTGGCGGCTGCGTAACTGGTGGCTGTGTGACGGGGGGTTGAGTGACCGGAGGGATCGTGGCGGTGGGACCGTCGACAACTAGCCGGAAGAGTGCCTCACGCCGACGTGAGCCTGAGGTCGCAGATAATTTATAGACCCCGTTACTAGTTGGCGCGTTATTTGGGACGATGAGTTCCAATTGATATCGATTGGTTCCCAAGGTGACAATTTCGGCGTCAATGTAGCTGGGCACCCCGTCGATGTCGAAACGTGGAACCGATTTGAAGCCTCGGACGGCCTGCACAAAAAGAGGGAAAACGGCTCGTTGTCCAGAGGAAACGCGGATGGAATCGGGTGAAACAATGAGCGTGAAATTCGGTCCGACTCGACGAACCTTCCTCGCCGCTTCAGCAGGTGAACCGGTGGTTGCAGCCATGCCGGTCAAAGTGATGAGCGCCGTGAAAGCAACAGCGAGTGCTTTGCGTGGGCGGCGGGCGCTTCGGCTCGGCGCAGGGAGTGTGTTGCTTGCAGTTTGGGCGGACATGTTCGGCTCCTATGAGAAAGCAGTTGATCTAGCGGGTTGTGGTGGGACCTTTGCTTAGTATCTTGACTACCTAGCTTGGGTAGCTACTATTTGATCGAATCGTTGTGATGACCGTATGAGCGTTCAGCGAGGAACTGATTTTCAGTAAATCTCGTAAGTTTCCTGGCCTTTTAAGCCACAGGGCGGACGGTAATCCCTGGAGCGAGTCGCTACGGTAGAGGACATGGCCATTGATCCTGCTGCACTCCCCACTCCAACCTTTGCTCTTGAGGAATGGGATGTGGTCGCAGGCTTTGAGGATTTCACCGACATCACTTACCACCGGGCCAAAGCTCACGGCACAGTTCGGGTTGCGTTTAATCGGCCAGAGATTCGCAATGCCTTCCGTCCCCGCACCGTTGATGAGCTATTCCGTGCGCTCGACCACGCTCGTATGACCACCGATGTTGGATGCGTTTTGCTCACGGGTAACGGACCATCTCCTCGCGACGGCGGTTGGGCGTTTTGTTCCGGGGGTGACCAGCGAATCCGCGGCAAAGACGGCTACCGGTATGCGGAGGGTGAAACGAAGGAAAGTATTGACCCGGCGAAAACCGGTCGGCTGCATATTCTTGAGGTTCAGCGGCTTATCCGGTTTATGCCCAAGGTAGTCATCTGTGTAGTTCCCGGCTGGGCTGCCGGTGGCGGACATAGTTTGCACGTAGTCAGCGATCTCACGTTGGCTTCGCGCGAGCATGCTCGCTTCAAGCAAACAGACGCTGACGTCGCTAGTTTTGACGGCGGTTTTGGATCGGCATATCTTGCGCGCCAGGTAGGGCAAAAGTTTGCCCGTGAGATTTTCTTTCTCGGATCGGAGTACACAGCAGAAGATGCTCACCGCATGGGTATGGTGAACAAGGTGGTCGATCACGACAAGTTGGAAGCGACGGCGCTTGAATGGGGCCGCATCATCAACGCCAAGAGTCCTACGGCGCAGCGTATGTTGAAGTTCTCATTTAACTTGATCGATGATGGCTTGGTTGGACAACAGGTGTTCGCTGGCGAAGCCACTCGGTTGGCTTACGGTACCGACGAGGCCGCAGAAGGCCGTGATTCGTTTTTGGAGAAGCGTGATGCCGATTGGTCAAAGTTTCCCTGGCATTTCTAAGCGCACTTTGTTTGTACATACGAGGTTGTAAAGTTTAGCGATCGTTGCGCTCGCTACCGATTGGTCCAGGCCACAGAGGCGTTGATCGCTACGGTGATTGCGTCTTCTATCGCACCGTCTTTGCTGGCGAATACAACATTTTCTCCCTCGGTACGCTGAGCGATCACTGCGCATACACACCCTGCCGCCATCCCGTAGACCGACGAAGCCGTGAAGACCGTAGCTGCTTCCATTTCGTAGTTGAGGATGCCCAGGGCTCGGTATTCTTCGGTCATCCCAACGTGTGTCCGCAACAAGATGGGGTTTGCTGAAGACGCGCTTCGCTCCTGCCCCTCAAAGAACGTGTCGACCGAAGCCGTGATTCCCACGTGATGGGTGATGCCAGCAGCGGTTGCAGCCCTAGAAAGTTCAACGGTCAGAAAGGGGTCGGCTAAAGCGGGGAATTCCACCGGGGCTATGTCGAGCGCAGCGCCCTGCCTTCGGAGAGCACCAGATGTAACGATAACGGAACCTGCTAGCACGTGAGGCTGGATCGATCCCGTGGTTCCGATTCGAATGATCGTACGCATACCAAGCTGCGCTAGTTCGTTCAGCACGATGCTGGCGGAGGAACCGCCCATTCCCGAAGTCGCGCATAGTACGCGTTTGCCGTTGGGAAGGGTGGCTAGGTACGAATTGAGACCTCGGTTTTCTGAAAGGACTACGGCGCTGGTTAGGCGGTCGCGAGCTATGTGTGCTGAGCGGTTTGGGTCGCCGGACAGCAGCACCAGCGTTGGTATTTCTTTCGCGAGATTCGAATCGTGTTCCTCGCGTCTTTCCGCTCCATCGTTGCGGAGTTCGTCAATTCCAAAACCAAGGTGATAGAGCCGTTCAGTCATGCAACAGCCTATGTCGAGGCACGACCGAAAGCCGGATCCGCGAAACCTGGGGTTGACGCTAGCGATTATGACCGACGAAGGTTGGCGATGGAGTCCATATCGTTTTCTGCTCAACATTTATGAAGGAAGCACCAACGGTCAAAACCTTCCGGATCGCTTCGGTCATCTCGATTGCTTTTTTCAACACCGGTACTATTTTCCCATGGCTTCACTTCAGGCAAACGGAATCACCCTTGAGTATGAGATCCATGGCTCGGGTACTCCCCTGCTGTTAATTATGGGATTGGGTGGACAACTATCCAGTTGGCCCGCGGGATTTGTTGCAGAACTGATCCTGCGAGGGTTCCAGGTAATCATCTTTGATAACCGCGATAGCGGCTTAAGCACCAAAGGAAACCTGGAGCCGGCACCGTTGAGCCGTCAGATTCTCGCTACGTTATCCCGACGGTTCGCGAAGTCTGAATACAAGCTTGAGGACATGGCTAATGATGCCGCAGGACTACTTGACGAGCTTGGCATTGCGTCGGCTCACGTTGTGGGAATGTCGATGGGAGGCATGATTGCCCAATCCCTCGCCATTGCTCACCCCAGAAAAGTACGTTCGCTCACATCAGTCATGTCAACAACGGGTAGTAAGCGTGTAGGACATATCGGCTTGAAAGCTCTGCCCAAGTTGGCCAAGCTCACCGTGGGGGACGAGTCAACCTATGTTGAGCGAAGCGTTGCGATTTTCGGAATCGTTAGCGGGTCAAGTTTTGTTGAATCTGAAGCGCGTGCCACAGCAGAGGGTGATCGGGCTCGAAGTTACTGTCCTGATGGAACGTCTCGTCAGACTTCAGCGATCATGGCAAGCCCTGATCGAACCTCGCAGCTCGAGACTCTTCGTTTACCTACTCTTGTGATTCACGGGTTGGAAGACGCTCTTGTGGTGCCTTCGGGCGGTATTGCCACGGCAAAGGCAGTGGAGGGGGCCCGCTTGCTGATGTTTCCCGACATGGGACATAACATTCCTCGGAAACGCCATGCGGAGATCGCGGAGGCGATCAGGGAGAATTCTCTTCGAGCAGCGGTAGGTTCCGTTGCGTAGCAAAACCGTGTTTCACCAAACACCGAAGAGCAAAACGCTTACTCAGAAACACTAAGGGCGCCGATCTTTCGACCGGCGCCCTCTGCGTTGTTCAGATCAAGTTGGGTTAGACAACGTGTACGTTGGCAGCATTGGCACCCTTAGGGCCTTGCGTCACCTCGTACTCAACCTTGTCATTCTCGTTAAGACTCTTGTAACCATTTCCGGCGATTGCCGAGAAGTGGACGAACACGTCTGGTCCGCCATCATCTTGCGTGAGGAAGCCGAAGCCCTTTTCGCTGTTGAACCATTTTACGACGCCTGTTGCCATTGTTTTGTAACTCCTGTGTTGATTCTGATCGGGACCTGATCAGCGGTGACTCATGAAGACGTTAACCACTAAAAGAGGTTTCGATCGGAAGGCCAACTTCAGCCATGCGTCTCCAGTCATCCTAACCAGACCTTTTGGGCCGCACAAACAAAAGTGCCCTACGTCACAGGATTCCAGGTTGATTTGGACTGTTTTTAATAGAATCGGCCGCTGAAACGTTCAAATTGGGTTGCTTCGTGCACATAGTGAATGCTGTGAACTGTTCTCGTTACAACCGCTCAGCGCTTCCTCCGCCGAACATTGGGAAGCGAGCGCTTAGCGTAAATCTGTCCGATGCTCGTAGTGTGCTTACACATCGTTGCTGACCTGAGCGGCAACCCTCGCGACTAGAAACAGAAGGAACATTTCATGGGAATTTGTGATGGACGCGTAGCAATCGTTACTGGAGCAGGGCGCGGCATCGGACGCGAACATGCGCTGTTGTTGGCCAAGGAGGGGGCGTTCGTTGTTGTCAACGATCTCGGCGGGGCACCGAATGGCGATGGGCAAGACCTCACACCAGCGCAAGAAGTCGTGGCCGAGATTGAGGCAATGGGTGGCTCTGCAGTCGCTAATGGCGACGACGTGAGCAGTTGGGCAGG
>JAYUVJ010000099.1:0-3430 GCA_043754155.1 Acidimicrobiia bacterium | reverse complement strand
TCCGGCCGGGCCCGAAAACCACAAAACATGCTGGTGGTGTTTTGTCATCCCGTCCGTGACAGTTTCGTAGGTGCTTGTTTGGATCGGACGGTCGCGGCTTTGGAAGCTTCTGGTCATGCAGTTCGAGTAATCGATCTGTATGCAGACGATTTCCAGCCGGCCTTGAGTTTGCACGAACGGGTTGCGTATAAAGAGTTAATCGAAACCAAACCCGAAATCCTTGGCTACGTAAACAATCTCCGTTGGGCCACCGGTTTGGTCTTCGTATACCCCACTTGGTTCGGCGCACAACCCGCCATGCTCAAAGGATGGTTCGATCGGGTATGGGTTGATGGTGTGGCCTACCGGCTCCCTACCAGACCCGGCTTACTCATCCCCGCCTTGAGGAACATACACTCACTTACCGTTGTAACCACTCACGGTTCAGGCAAGTTCATGAACGCGGTCCAAGGCGAACCCGGCAAGCGTGTTGCACTCCGTGGTCTGCGCTCCTTGTGCGCCCGCTTGTGCCGCACCCATTGGATCGCCTTCTACGGCAACGACCGAGCCGACGAAACCGCCCGAACATCCTTCCTGGCCCGAGTGTCCACCGAAATCGCCAAGTTGTAACGGTTCGACATTTGCCGATCGATTCGTAGGGATTGTTCGCGGCATTCGCTTCGCGTGCCCTCACATAGTTGAACTCGACCACGCATGATGAACTGGTCGGAGTGCAAACTTCCGGTCGAAAGGACTTAAGTGCCTTTGCCTAACCCAACTCTGTTCTCCTCAGAACCGGTCAGAGTGGACTAGTTGGTAGGTCAGTCGGGGAGGTAGCACTCGACCTCGAAATCTTGGAAGCAGACTGAAACCGCAACTACCGACTGAAGAGTTCGGTGATGTTGAGGGCGAAGTCTTCGAGCTGGGAAGAGGTGAGTGTTTCACCAACGGCCAGTTCGAGCGCCACGTCGAAGGTGGGGGAACTGGGAGTCGATCGTCGGTACACGAGGACGGTGTTTGCTGCAGTATCGACAAGCCAAACTTCGGCCACGCCAGCGTTTTCGTAAATACGGAATTTAACTGTGGTGTCATAGCGCCACGTTGAGGGCGATCGAACTTCAACGACGAGTTCCGGAGCGAAGGCAAGATGTGTTCCGTCGGCTGGCACGCGACCTTCGGAGACCCACAGAACATCAGAGGCAAGCACATTGTCGTGATCGAATCGAACGTCGAGTTGACCTGGTGACCGGCCGCGTCCCGTTTTGGCTTTAGTCCACGACATCAATTCGTAATGGATACGGCTGACGAGTTCTTGATGACGAATTGTGGGGTTGTTCACGATGACCTCTCCATTGATGAGTTCGGTCCATCGCGAACGCGCATCACCAGTGGCGATGTACTCATCAGCGGAGAGCAGCGTTGCGGTCATTGGACTCATACTTCCATCATGTATTGGGGGGTACGACAAAAAGCGTACCCTCCACGCGGTTCTTCATCGGATGGGTTGACGAAGGATGATGTTGTTCGCCCAAAACCTCGTGATTGTCCTCACCGCCGCAGATATCGAACGTGCACATAGCAACAACGAATCCGCATTGTTTTTGTTACGTGTGAAGGTGCCGACTTTGTTGAAGACTAACTGGTTCGCTTGGCAGAGGCACATGCCCTTGGCGCGAGATCCATCACCATCGTGCATTACCGGCAAAACGGATTTGGTGATCTGCAAACCGAAGCTCCACAGTATGGCGGGCTTTCTAACGCTGGCAACGAATTGATCCGTGAAATGAATCGGTTGGGCATGATCGTCGACCTGGCCATGCGAGTTACGAAACCACTATGGACACACTGGAAACGTCGGCAGATCTGGTGATGATTTCGCATACACAACTCAGCGGCGAAGGGCGTGAACATCCCCGATTGGTGAGCCTCCAACACGCCAAAGCGGTGGCTGAAGAAGGCGGGCTAATTGGTGCATGACCATCGGGGATGACATCGGAAACCTTCGACGATTTCGTGAACGAAGTGGTCGGTTTAGTAGAAGGAATTGGGGTGGATCACGTCGGCACCGGCACCGATATGGACGCCAACTTCAAACCGGTGATGAGGGGGTACAACGAATTCGTCACCCTCGAAGAGTCACTCCTCAATCGGGGATTCAACCAAGATGAGGGCAACCAGGTCCTGCGAGGAAACGCCGTAGAACTGATACGTCGAGTTTGCGGCTAGCCAAACCGGCAACCTGGTCAACACATGTTTACCTAAAAAATTTCGCTTCGCTCGATGTTGCTCCCGTCAAGCCAAATCGCCTCGGGTGTTACGAACCAAGGTGTTGCCCGCAGCCGAACATCCTCCACCGGCTCGCAAGACTGGCCCCCAGGAAACCGGGCCGCTAAGTTGCCGAATGACGCGAATCCGAAATCAACGCGAGGGCATGAAGTGAAAGTAACCATTGATGTCGACCGATGCACCGGCCACCAGATGTGCGCCATTGCGGCACCCAAGGTGTTTGGCAGCGACGACTATGGCAACGCCATCGTCCTCGCAGAAGGGGACATCCCCGCCGAATTACAAGCTGCAACTCGTATTGCACACGCTAACTGCCCCGAACGGGCCATCATTTTGGAGGAAGTATGAGTGCGCCACTTAAGCCAGATGCCGTCGTCGATTGGTCTACCGATTACGACATGTTTGACCCGCAGTACCTGATCAACCCGTTCCCGGTACTCAACGACATTCGCGAATCGGAGTGCCCTATCGCCCACTCCGATCGATGGGGTGGCTCATGGCTCCCAACCCGCTACGAAGACGTGGTGGCCATCGCCCAGGAATACGAAACTTTCACTTCGCGCCAGATCATTGTGACCGCACCACCTCCGCAACAGGCCGAAAGTGCCTATGGTGGTGTCGCCGCGCCTCCCATCACGTCTGACCCACCTGATCACCACTGGCATAGGCGTTTGATCCTGCCCGTCTTCTCCCCGCAATCGGTAGCAAAATACGAAGCCACTACGCGAGAACTCTGCCATCGCTTGATCGACAAATTCATTGTCACCGGCCAAGGTGACGCCGCCAGCGAATACGCCCAACAAATCCCCGTTCGAGTCATTTCCCTCATGCTCGGCGTGCCCCTCGAAATGGCCGACGAATTCACCAGCTGGGTGCGTGGTGTGCTTGAAACTGGCCTACAAGACCCGGTGGTGCGGCTCGAAAATCGCAACAACATCATCGGGTATTTCGTAAAGACCCTGGCCGATCGCAAAGCCAATCCTCGCCAAGACGATCTCATCACGGAACTGCTCGCTAGCAAAGATGGCGACGGAAACCCCGTCCCGGATTCCTATGTGCTCGGGGTATGTAACCTGATGTTGGTAGCGGGTGTGGACACCACATGGTCGGCCATTGGCTCCACGCTTTGGCATTTCGCGCAACACCCCGAACATCGCCAAGCACT
>JAYUVJ010000098.1:0-2184 GCA_043754155.1 Acidimicrobiia bacterium | reverse complement strand
CGTACGTAAATTCAAAGGGGCTGACAGGTTTCGACGTCAGATTCGATGATCGAGCGTGCGACCCGAGTTGCTCAGACTCGTTAAACGGGGCAAAAAAATAACTGCCAACAAGCAGTTCGCTCTCGCCGCCTAAATAGCGGTAGGAGAGCAATCGTGAGCCGCAAGGTCGCACGGGGCCAATTCACCGCAGCCCGGCAACAGAAGCGGGGAATGACGACAGGAAAGACCGTTGACGTTGGGAAAGACCGATGACCGTATGGAAAGACATACCGCGACTTGTTACTTCGGTAACGGGTAGCCGACCCGCCGGTAACGCTGCGTAGCGTTGAAGTGGGAATGGTCGTATCACGGGCGCTCAACGGCTGATGGACGGGGGTTCGATTCCCCCCAGCTCCACAACTGTTTTGTTTCAGGAGATCAAGGACGGCATGTCCCAGCGCATAGTGAACACCTTGACTTTGGGGGTTCCATGGATCTGGCCCATTACCTCAACGAGATTGCGATCTGCAACAAGTTCATCCGCGCTGACATCCAGGTCCGTGCTCGAAGCCAGTGAGATAGGCGCTAGCGCGAGTCGTTCCTCGGTTAACCCCTGACGTCAAAAGTGACGACCATGCCAGCGGACCGATGGTCGTGAGTTGCGTCCTCGCCGTCGGATAGATCGTCGAGGGTCTTGGCTCCCTGCGGTAAGAAGCACACCATTACATAAGCGCCGGGAGCCAGGTCGATCGTGAGGTAGTACTCGTCGCCCGCTTCGCCGACGAATACCACGCCCACCTCTTCGAAGTCCCCCGACGACGCAGTTGGGTCGACAGCGAGCAGTTCGATGGGATCGCCGTTCACGCCGTCGGCCATCCGGTACAGAATGCCCTCGTGGAGCTCTTGGCCTTTGTTCACAAAGCGGAACACCGTCGGGCCTGCCGCCAGCGTTGCTGGGACACCATCAAATCGGTACTCCTCGGTCGAGATTTCCACGACGTTGTGCGCGCAGTTCCGCGCCACATAGTTCCCCATTACCGTTGCGGGATCACGGAACTCGTCGCTTACGAACAACATGTCGTCGCCCGATTCCGCCGCTCGCCCGGCCACCTCAAGGAACGTCTCCACCGTCGGGGCGATATCCGCGGGCGCCGCGGCCACAAGCGCGCCGGCCAACGCTTCTACGTCGGTGTCCTCCGAGGCTTGCGCTCCAGTGCCCTTGGCGAAGGCCAAGTGAGCTTCGCAGAACACCCTGAGTTCGTCCGAAGCCGGCGTAGCAGCCTTTTGGTCATCGCCTCCACAGGCGGCCAAACCGCTGATGACAACCAGAGTCGCCGCGAGGGCGCGCGCGGTAGAACGATGCATGGATTTACTCCTTGTTGAACGGTGGATAATTAGAGACCGGGCGGGCAGTTCACTCGGTGCACGATGCGGGGTCTTGCGAGCAAGCGGCGAACCACGTTCATGACCGAACTTTACTATAGGAAGATTAGGGATGTCAAGCAATCCAAGTCCGCACCGACAAAGTCGACAGCTCAGGACGCGTCACCCTGCACCATGGAACACTCCTCTGCCACATCCTCATCGGCCGCCAACACAAACGCACAAAAATACGTCTCTACGTCGCCAATTGCGACGTCCGCATCATCTCCTTCGCGGGGGCAATGCTGAGTTGTTGCCACAAATTTCTTGCCTCACATAAGTTCGTGTTCAACCGCAAACAAGAACCGTTCAGGCAAATTCAACTTCTGATATGAACGTACTCCTAACTCGGTCAGGCTTGTCAAAATTCACCGAATGAAACGGTGAAGAAAGCGGTGATGTATGAGACAAGAGCCAGTACACCAGAGCCAGTTCCGGTTGCTACTGGTTCGACAATCAGGATTTCTGTGCACAGAGTAGAATTGCTGGGCCGTTTGGATGGTTCTTGTTATCCTCCCCGATCTCAATCTCGTTGTAGTTGAGTGCGCCAAGGTATTCGATGAGTGAATCCTTAGTGATCCACTTGCTGTACTCGGCGGAACCACCACAGAACCCCGACCAATTCAGGGCCTCTTGGTACTCGTACCGTGCAATTTGAATCTTCACGCCATTTCGAAGCGTCATTTCAGGCGAGCCAAATTTTCCGGCAAGGCTTTTCGATGAATCGATCGAATTTGGATCGTAATAATGCGTCCACAGCAACAGTCGAGACGCCCTTTGACT
>JAYUVJ010000097.1:0-2560 GCA_043754155.1 Acidimicrobiia bacterium | reverse complement strand
GACCGTTTGATGTCGAATTCATTCCGGTCACGCACTCCGTGCCACAGGCGCACGCAATTGCGTTGCACACGCCGCAAGGTGTCATCGTTCATTCCGGCGACTTTAAAATCGATCTCACTCCGGTTGATGACCGCCGAACAGATCTAGCCCGCCTTGGCGCTCTCGCCGCCGGCGATGGGATTCGATTGCTGATGCTGGATAGCACAAACGCCGAGGAACGAGGCTCGGCGCCATCAGAACGCACGGTTGGAGTCGTGCTGCGGCAGTTATTTTCCGAACATAAGCATCAGCGCATCATTACCGCAAGTTTTGCCAGCCACATTCACCGAGTGCAGCAAATTGCCGAAGCTGCCGTCGACGCCGGTCGGGTAGTTGCCACTCTTGGTCGATCGATGAACAATAATGTGCGACTTGCTCGCGACCTGGGGCTGATCAAGTTGCCCGATAAGAGCATTGTCGACATCGAAGATATCGACGACTATCCACCAGAGAAGGTGTGTGTGATTTCCACTGGCTCGCAGGGTGAGCCGATGGCGGCACTTTCGTTGTTAGCGCGAGGTGAAAACAAATTCGTCAAAGTCGGCCCGCAAGACACCGTCATTTTTTCCAGTCACGCCATACCCGGCAACGAAAGCAATGTCAATCGAGTCATCGACGGTTTGCTTCGTGCGGGGGCTGAAGTGGTGCACTCGGGAATTGCCGATGTGCATGCCACCGGTCATGCCCAGGCCGAGGATCTCAAGATGTATCTGTCGATTACAGAACCGGAGTGGTTTGTTCCAATTCACGGCGAATATCACCACATGGTGGCCAACGCTCACTTGGCCCGCGTGATGGGAGTCCCCGAACAGAGAATTGTGTTGTGTGAAGACGGCGACGTGATCGAGATCACTGATGACGGAATTGAGCGTACCGATCGCGTCCCTGCAGGGATGCTGTACGTAGATGGAATCGTCGGCGATGTGGGTCAAGGGGTATTGCGTGACCGAAAGGTATTGGCCGAGGAGGGTGTGGTCGTAGTAGTAGTGACCGTGGATGTTGGTGCCGGCAAGGTGTTGGTCGGCCCAGAGGTGATCACACGCGGATGGGTGTATGCGCCAGAGGCGGAGGATCTCATCGACGAAGCTTGCTTGGCAGTTTCGGTGGCAGTTGAGCGAGCGCTAGGAAACGGCACACGTGACGTCGATGCTCTGGAAAAGGAAGTTCGTCGTGCTGCCGGGAAGTTTGTTGCAGAACGGACAAAACGTCGTCCGATGATCGTGCCAATAGTGATGGAGATGTAAACCTCCCGCTGTTACGGATCACCCAGTTCGACCATGCCCCAATTGGCTATCACCCCATTGGTACGGTAGGAACATGGTAAATAAGCCCCGGCGGGGCTCTACGACTGTGCGTACCGCCAAAGGCCGTCGCCCCAAAATGGTTCGTAGCCATCACCCGGTTGATCCCGACGAACCGGTGTATCAGCAGCCGCCTCGGCTTTCGCATATGCGCAACGCTTTGGCCGGGCGCGGGCACGAATTTGGTGGCATAGCCCTGATTTGTATCGGCATATTGCTTTCGTTTTCCATTTATGTGACCATCGCTGGACCCCTAGGTCGAGGACTCAATACGTCCCTGTCGTGGCTACTCGGCGTTGGCCGATTTGTGCTGCCAATCGTATGTATCGCCGCCGGCGTCGCTTTTATACGGCGGACAGAAGTTCAACACCGAGTCCGGCTCGCCTTTGGCTGGAGCATTGTCTGGGTGTCAATTCTCGGACTCATACACATTGTTTGGGGAGCAAACGACATACACGCCAATCTCGATGCGCTGGCCCGGGCCGGTGGATGGCTCGGTGCGCTCGTCGGCGAGCCATTTCGAGGAATGTTGAGTGGGATCGGGGCAACGGTCGTCTTGCTGGCCGTGATTCTTGGTGGCGCGCTGCTCATTACCGGTAAGACGCTGCCCGAACTAATCAAATTGATTCGGACATGGGTGAACGGAATTTCCGCCGAGCCTTCATCAGTGCTGTTACCGGACGAATCGGCGCGTCTCGATTACTTCGAGCAAAGCGAAAGCAATAGCGATGGATTTGAGCGTGGATCACCTGTTTTCTACGACATTGACCTCGATGAGGAGAATTTGCCTCGTCGAGAAAAACGCAAGTCGACTAGCCGACGGGATTCGAATGGAGTCGCCGGTCAAACGTTTGCTCCAACGAAGGTTGTAAAGGGCGAAGCGATCCAAATGCCCCTCGGACCTGGTGCGCAAGCAAGCAGTTGGGCGCTTCCAACGCTCGACATGTTGTCGGTGACGCGCCATGCTCAGGCAGATGAAATCCGGATTAGACAACGTGGCGAAGTTCTTGTCGAAGCCTTGAAGGAACACGGGGTCGAGACCACATTGGTGGGCTTCACGCGCGGTCCAACGGTCACACGCTACGAGCTATCGCTCGGAGCTGGCGTCAAAGTTGCACATGTGACGTCGCTGTCGCGAGACATTGCCTACACGATGGCGGCAACCGATGTGCGAATTCTTGCTCCGATTCCAGGGAGGTCGGCAATCGGGATCGAAGTGC
>JAYUVJ010000096.1:0-8027 GCA_043754155.1 Acidimicrobiia bacterium | reverse complement strand
CGATCCATCGTTTTTTCCGATTGGCCAGACTGTTCATCTCGATCACCCGCCGCTTAGACAGAACGATCTGACAGAGTTAGTGGTTGACCTCTTTTCCCGTCTAGATTTTGACAGTTCGAAACACGTTCTCGGAGGAACCGTGGCTGAAGTACCACAACGTCTGCTTGATATGTCGAAGGCCCGGCGAGCACTGCTTGCTGGAAAGCCCGCGCCCGAAACCACGGCTCCCGCTGCCTCCACTGAGGTTTCTGCTGCTTCATCGGCTGTCACTCCGGCGGCCAAGGCATCGCCCGCAGGGGGAGGTTCTGGAGTCGCGAGTTCGCCTTACCCGGTCATCCCCGCTTCTCCTCTGGCACCAAAGGGCTTTCGGTTCGCCAAGATGGGTTCAGTCTTTCTGCTGGCGGTAACCCCGATTTGGGCTCTGTTTATGTTCAGCGCCTGGGCTAAGCCCCACATCAAGGGTGACACCCCGGCAAAGTCAGGGGCTACTCTCTACGCCCTCAACTGCGCTGGGTGCCACAACCCCAACGGATCGGGCACGGAAGGCGGAGGGATTGGTCGACCACTCTGGAACAAAAACGCCGAGAAGACCTTTCCAGACCCCTCCCAGCAGCTGGCATTTATCTGGCACGGTTCTTGTGAAGCCAAGGGTACGCCGTATGGCAACCCCGATCGTGAAGGCGGCCAACATGTCGCGAAAGGTGGCATGCCCGCTTTCGCTGGTTCGCTTACCGCAACCCAGTTGACCTACATCGTTGCCTACGAACGATCTTCGCTGAGTGGTGCAGATTGGCCCGTCGATTTCTTTGCCAAGGTTGGCGAGAAGCCCGATGATGCGCGAGCCGCCAAGCCTTTGGACGATGCGGCACTCAAGAAACAAGCTGAAGAGTCCGCAACAAAAGTCTGCGGTTAACCTCTACGTTCGGCGACGGATCGATTCGGTCTTTAACGACAATGACGAATCGTGAAGTTAATCGTAAGTTTCCTCCGCTCACGCACTACTTCGCGATTCACCGGTAGTTTCTTGGTATGAGTATGCGAAATGAAGGTTCGCTATGAGTTCGCGTGAGCTACATAACTCGGCCCACCGGCGCTCGCTGGAAACATCAACGTCCTTGCCACTAGAGGAGTCAACAGAGATGCCAGCGGGGAAACCGACCGAGCAGTGGACGGAGAATCGGACGGGCTCCCAGGTTGAATTCGATTCTGACCCCGATGAGGCCAGTGATCACTCAGACCTTCCAATTGGTCCCGACGGTGAGGTGGATTGGGATGCGTACTACGACGATCCCCTGCTTTGGGAAAAGGTCAATGCCGACATAGCTGCCCGCCGTGCAGGGGAAGTCCCGATAATCCGACGAATGTCGGCAAATGGTTCGGTGGTCTCGGCCATGATGTTGGGGATTCGCGACGCGCTCGAAATGGGCAAACCCAAGCAAGAAATCGTCGTACAACGAGATGACTCAGGTGACCCTGACCGGCCCGACAAAGGGTTTCATCTGGATTTTGATCCGGAAGACCCCACTAATACCCGGGCTACAGTGCGCCCCTGGGCTGCCGATCACGATTAATCCAGCGTCGCTCGCTGCTTGCTCCATCCCAAACGCTGGGTCCCCATTGAGAGTAATGGCCTGTGGGAGGACAAGGGGCCCTCAACCACCGTTTTCTCGGTAAAGTTTCGCGGTCGTGCGTAATGCGAAGTTCCGAGTTTCCAACGTATGGCGACAACTGTCTCACCACTGAGTCTGAGAGATTGCTGTTAACTCAATGACGTGTCCCTCACAGGTTCCTCACGTCTGATGTGCAAAGTGTATTCACCACTCGGAGACGTACAAGGAGGTCCCCCGATGGCAACACTTACCCGCCCTTACTTCCCTCACACGGGGCCCGCAGGTTCCGCCCCTCTCGGTCGCAGCACGCTGACGCACGCTGAGCCACCCGCACCACGCCGAGCGCGTGCAAAGCGTGGCGAAGGCGACAAGCTTCGTGGTGAGATTCTCGATGCCGTAGATAACTTGCTTACCAATTCACCCCACCGTGAAGACGCGGTTTCCATTCGGGCAGTCGCCGAAATGGTTGGCTGCACACCTCCCGCAATTTACCTGCACTTCTTTGACAAGAACGAACTTCTTTTCGATGTATGCGCACGTAGGTTCACCCAACTTTCCCAGGCGATTGACGCAGCCAAAGTTGGAATAGACGACCCTCTCGATGCGCTTGAAGCTGGATGCCGGGCTTACGTCCGCTTTGGTCTTGAACATCCCGAACACTACCGAATTCTCTTTATGGGCAATTCGATTCTCTCCCCCGATCAGCTCGATGAGATGCGCCGTACCGGAGTAACCGGGCTAAGTCGTCTCGTCGATCAATGCAAGGTGTGTATCGATTCCGGCAGGATCAACGCACCAAATGCAAAGATGATGGCCTACGGAGTCTGGACCATTGCCCATGGGATTGTTTCGCTCATGATCGCCAAGCCACACGTGGAATGGCCCAAGGTTGATGGGCTCTTCGATTATGTTATGGGAACTTACATCAATGGTCTTCGTTCCGCACGATCAGCTGAGATGTCGGCCGCTTAATCCACTTCCTAGGCAACACTTCCTAGGCAACACTTTCTAGTCAACACTTTCTAGTCAACACTTCCTAGGCAACACTTCCTAGGCAACACTTCCCCGTTGCAAGTCGGCCCACCACAATGTGGTGGGCCGATGTTTTTGGTTAAGCAGAACATCGACGAAACTTGAGAAATGAGAAACGCGTCTGGTGGACGAATAGCTACCACTACATTTAGCGCTACAGCCACCAATGCATCAATGGGCACCGGGCCTTTGACCACGTCGATCGCTCCTCGGGTTGAGGACGCTCAAGCTGATTCCGCGGCATTGCGTCTGCGAGCGCAACAGGTCTCACGAGGCGCTGCTCGAGCGGCAGTACTGGGGCTTAACGACGGCCTGGTATCGAATCTGTGTCTAATTCTCGGCGTGGCTGGCGCTGCTGCTTCACAAAGTTCGGTGAGGCTAGCAGGCTTCGCCAGTTTGATTGCCGGGGCGTGTTCAATGGCGGCAGGTGAGTGGGTCAGCGTCCGCAGCCAGGTAGAGCTTTTCCAAGGTGTGCTTAGTGATTTACGACGCCTAATTGCCCGGAACCCAACTCTGGTGCTCAACGAGTTGGTGGGCAAGTTGGTTGATGCCGGATTCGATCAAGCTACCGCTCGCCGCGCCAGCACGGAATTGCCACTAAACGAAGACCGGTTCATGCATTTTACTGCCCGAACGGTGTTCGGCATTGATCCGGAGGAATTGGGCTCACCCATGACTGCCGCTGCCGTTTCGCTCCTGCTGTTTGCAGGAGGTGCGCTTGTGCCCTTGATGCCTTGGTTCTTCACCAGTGGTATCTCCGGGGTTCTTTGGTCGGCGGTGCTGACGGGGATTACAAGTTTGGTCTTTGGAGGCATCATTGCTTCGTCGAGTGGGAACAATGTCATTCGCAGCGGATTGCGCCAATTGTTGATTGTCGTTTTTGCATCAGCGATCACTTACGGGATTGGCAAAGTCTTTGGCACGACAATTGCCTAACGACGCACTCCTCGAATGTCTTGGAGTGGGCGAAGTACAAGGGGCGCGGACAGACGGTCACAAGCAACGGGTCGCTTCAGCGCACAAAACCACAATCCCCGGCCCTAAGGATCATGTTTACTGCTGGAGCTTCTCAAGATCGTCGAGAACAGCTGCTGCGTGTCCGCCAACGTCGGTGACGTCGTACGTTTTTGCAATCTTGCCCGTTGGATCGATGAGATACGAGATTCTCTCGGGGTAATCGGCGTACTTATGATCTGAGGGCCGGACAACTTCGTAAGCGGTTCCCACTACCCGGTCAGAGTCACTCAGAAGCGGGTAGAGGAAATCCTGTGCGTCACGAAAGACCTTGTTTTCCTTGGGTGTGTCGAAAGAGGCTCCCAACACAACGCAGTTGTGGGCCTCAAATGCATCGGCGCTGTCACGCAGCGCCTGGCCTTCAATCGTTCAACCAGGGGTTGAGGCTTTCGGGTACCACCACAGCAGCACCCAGTGGCCACGTTGGTCGATCAGATTCACCAGTGTTCCGTCCTGGTTGAGAAGGCTGAAGAGAGGGGCTTCGATTCCCGGTGACAACATAAGAAACCACCGTACCGGGTTCATGCTGATCTTTCCAACAGATCTTTGCCCACACCGTTCCCTTGTGATTCTGGTCGCGATTGCGGAGACCCCGAGAAGAGGTTTCTTCTACACGCGTCCTAGATCGGAGATGTAGTTCCATTGGAATTCGCTCACCGGCATAACGCTGAGACGGTTGGCTTTTTGGAGCAGGTGAAAGTGTCCGAGTTGCTCGGTATGTTCACGTAGTTGTTGAAGGCTTAGATAAGTGCAAAATTCTTCGACGAACCGAACATCGCGACTGATCCAGTAAGGCTTCTGCGGCTTCGACTTTGGGTCGTAATAGTGATGCTGTGGATCGAATTGGGTTGGGTCGGTGTATTCCTCGCCCACGATTTCAGCGATGCCCGCGATGCCCGGTATTTTGCAGCTTGAATGAGCGAAGAAGAACTGGTCGCCCGGCACCATGGCACGCATCCAGTTACGAGCGCGAAAATTGTGTACGCCATCCCATCGAAACAGGCGCTTTGGTTCGGCCTTCAAATATGCCATCGGCAATTCTTCAGGTTCTGATTTCATAAGCCAATACGCCACGACCTCTATTCTGCCGTGTGAATCCATCTGCGCTCGCGCCAAGACTTCAAGGCGATTCGTCACTTGAGGTTTCGGCGGGAATCGTCGAATACATGTCAATGACGCCACCGCCCGGGCGCGACTCAGAGTGTCTTTGAAACCCAGCTGTTGCCCAACTTGTGAAGATGAAGATCGAAAGTTCGACTCCCCAGACCAATCTCTGCCACGACGCTTCCATTTCTGTCTTCGACGCGCCGTACAATCTGGCCTGGTCCAAAATTGGCATGTACCTGCCAGGTCTTCTCATTGTTGTCGGACACCAAAATTCTTCCTTGTGTGCCAGCCCGATAAACTCTTCCTAAGTGCGAAACGCCCAGCGATGATGCCGCCACCGCTCCTTTAGCAGAGCCCGACGCAGGCACGCAAAGTCCGGCGACTACGGCAGCCGCCGAAACGCCTCCTACTGCGATGAACTTGCGCCTATTCATGTCGGTCGCACCAAGATCGCCAAGGGATGAGGCCATGGAAGAGTTTTTCATTGGCGTTTACCATTTTCGGTTGAGTTGAGTTTTCGATGGTGTTTAGTCAAAGCAAAACTAATGATGAGTCCCATAAGGACGAGCAATAGACCAAGGAGAATCAGAGGCCCGGCTGAAGAACCGGTATAGGCGGGATTGGCCGTCAACGCGGATGCGGGTGCCGCCTCAATTGTTTGTCCCGTCCCTAGAGCCAACAGTTTCACCTGCGAAGAAGCTCGGTAGACCCCGTCGACGGTCTGCCCTTCAAGTCTGTGGATGCCAATTTCCTTTCCAACTGGTACCGGAACCTTGGACGAAAATGAACCTTTCAAATTGGTACGGAACGTTCCCAGAGGTGTTGGCGTCGAAAACATCGTTACTGCGACATCGGCAAATGGGGGCCAGTTCTCGCCACCCAGCTGAAGCTGGTCGTCGATGATCTCAGCGGTGAGGCTCGGGTTCAGTGGAGCTGTAGGAACGGTTGTCGATGCAGTTGAACTCGGAGTATTCGCCGTCGTGGTGGTTGCCGTGACTGGGGCTTGACTCGTAGTCGTTACGCCACCCAAAGTCTTGTCGTCCGAGACCGCCGGAAAGATCAGGGTCGGCGTTAAGGACGTTGGGACGGTGGCCAGACCCAAACTCGTTGTTGGAAGGTTTGGTGACTTCGTGGTAGTAGTCGAAGACGTCGTAGAAGAAGTCGTAGAACTACTCACCGGCACAGTTGTAGAAGTCGACGTAGAAGAAGTTGTAGGAATCGTCGTCGAACTACTCACCGGCACAGTTGTCGAAGACGTCGTAGAAGAAGTTGTAGGAATCGTCGTCGAACTACTCACCGGCACAGTTGTCGAAGTCGACGTAGAAGAAGTTGTAGGAATCGTTGTCGAACTACCACTCACCGGCACAGTTGTAGAAGTCGACGTAGAAGAACTCGTAGAACTACTCACCGGCACAGTTGTAGAAGTCGACGTAGAAGAAGTTGTAGAAGTCGTCGTTGAAGTCGTCGTTGAAGTCGTACTGGTCACCGGAGGCGAGTCGATTGTGATCGCCGCAGACATCTCTTGATTGTCCAGTTTGGCTTTGGCTGACCCAGCTCCAGAGGTTGCCCCAGCGGTGAAGGTGGCAGTGGCGGTACTCGCGAGCGAAAGTCCCGCTTGCGCCCCAGAGATAGACCCAAGCACGGGATTCGAGAAAGTCACCGGCACATCCACAAATGCGCTTAACGACGCGGCTGCAATTGGTGTTCCTGCGGAATTAGTAACCATACTTGCGGTCAGTGTCGAAGTCTCGGCGGTGACAATCGTTGCGGGGCTCGCCGCGTGCGAGAAGTTGAGACGTGGGTCGGTAGTGAGCACAACGGTTCCGTTGCTCGCCACTGTGTCGCAACCTGCACCTACCGGTCCTGCGTTGCAGCCCCACCAGTTGTTAGCGGCATCGGCGGACGAACCGTCCAAAAGATACAGGCCCGATGCAGCGCTACCAGTGTTTCCCACAATTCGGTTGAAATGCAATCCGAGGGTTCCCGAGTCGACATGGATCGTGCCGCCACGACCAATCGATGAGTTACCCGTGAAAGTCGAACGAGTAACCGAGTACGTGTTGCCGCCACTTCCCGCAAGGTAGACGGCACCCCCATCGGCTTGCGAACTATTGAGGTTGAATGTAGCACCCGAGATATCAACAATTCCAGCTGCAGAATCCATGTTCACATAGATTGCGCCACCGGTTCCTGAGGATGAATTCGTGACGAAGCGGCTCGCCGATATGGTGAGGTTTCCTCCGCCCTGAAAGGAAATTGCGCCTCCATTATTGGCTTCGCTCCCGGAGGGAGCGGGAGCCGAGTTGTTGGAGAAGACCACATCGTCAACGATCAATGAGTTGCCTAAGCCTCCGGCCAAAATCGCGCCGCCACCGTAAAGTTGGCCCACACCACTAGTGAGGGTGACTCCGGAAACCGAAAACGCAACATTCGGTGCAAGCGAAGCGTTGACAGAAAATATGCGCGCAGATGGAGTCGAGGCTTGGACAATCGTCGTGAGCGTGGAACCGTCGCCGAGGATCGTCGTGGCCGTGTTTATTGCTGATCCAACTCCAAGCTCGCCGTTCGTTAGCGTATAGGTGCCCGCAGGAAGACCTATCTTGGTTCCACTGTGTGTGCTTGCATAGGTAAGCGCGCCACGTAAAGAGCAGTCGCTAATCGCCACCGTGCAACCACTCGCCACCGCACTGTCGTCAACGCGGTCGACCACAATATCGGGCAAGACGGCCCCGTCGGATCTGTTGGCCCAGAGGACTGAACCCATAAGCAGAATGAACACGCCGAGCAGTGGTGCGATGAGCGAACGGTGTTCACGATCTTGGTTTGGAACAACTCGCACGAGTTACCCGGCCTTCTTTTGTTGATTTCTCTGAAATCTAGTTGTAGCGATTTGCGCCAAAATCCTCGCTGCGATAGCACGCGTACTCATTATGAACGAGGAGGGAAAATGCCTTGAAGGGCGATGATGAAGTTGACGACCAGATAAGGAGGCATATTGTTATGCGCCCCGCCCAAACCGGCTTGGTTCAGGGCGGATGAATGCATGGTCACTCCCGTCCCTTTTGCACTTTGGTAACCCTGCAAGCCCCGGGCCGCCCCTGGTTTAGCCCAGATGCTCCCTGCTGCAGCAGAACGTGTCCCCAGCGCTGTGGTGGCGTTGAGCATGTGCGTGTGCGACGGAATTTCCGTTGAGAGCAAGGTGACCGAAGCGGCACCGCCGCCCTCACCTAGATCTCGAAGTGAAAGGCCCGGGCCTTGTCCCGC
>JAYUVJ010000095.1:0-2001 GCA_043754155.1 Acidimicrobiia bacterium | reverse complement strand
GGTCCAAAGATCCGGACCCCAACTCATCCATGGAGCCTTGACCGCACCCTTAGCCGGGTCAAAGTTCAATTCTGGGTCGCCGTTGATCTGTTTCTCGATCAGCCACTTCACGCCAAGTCCGGTTTCATAGGCGTACGGTTCGGGATTCAAGTCAGTCGTGGCGTAGCCGCCGAACGTTCGATTGGAAACAAAGATCTGTTTCACGTTCGGAAAGCGAACGTGGATCAGGCGTACGATGTTTTCCATCTCCTTCTCGAACGTCTGAGCGTGTTTCGGGAAGGGATCGGTCGGATGTGCATCAGCTTCCTTCAACCAAACGACTTGCACTTGAGCCCGCGTGACACCGGCAGCCTTCAAACGATCGTCATCGATTTTCCAGTACGGCGCCTCGGGATCTTGTATGATCTTAGCTGTCTTGCCTCCTTGAGCCCCATCCACGATGACTACATCAGTGTTTTTCGCCGGGTCGGCCGACGCAATCTCGATAAAAACCTTCGACTGCATGGTGGTGTTACTCATGCCACAGGTGAGCACGACAATTTTGCCATCCGCTGACGAACTGCCGTTGGCATCAAGTGGCTGGATCTGTTCGGCCATCGCCAAGCCTGCGGCCTCATGTGCAGCAGGCCGTTCGTTCTTGCCGCCGGGGTAATAGCCACCCTCGAAACCTTGATACTTTTGAGAGCCGAGCTCGGGGATCGGGACAAGAGTTGTGACGTCTAACTTAGAAGCGGGCCGGCTCGGCGCGTTTGTCTCGCCAGCGGCGAGGGCTTTACCCTTCCCCGCTGGACGTTGGGCCGACTTTCCTTTGGCAGGGCTGCCTCCGGCACTGGATGCCGGTTGCAGTTTACTCATGGCTTCTTGTCCAATGGCTTCGAGCAGCTTCGGACGAAGGTCTTGCATCACCTTTTGAATGGTCTGCCTCGCCGCCGAGTCGCCGCCGCGGGCCTTTTCTGTTAGCGGGTCGACCGCCTTATGGGTCTCCGCGAGAAGAGCATCGAGATTTCCCTTTTGTTTGGCAGTCAGGTCAAGCTTAGCGCTGTCTTGCTCGATGCGCTGAAACAGCGCTAACGGGTTGCCGCCACTCAAACGTTGTTTACCTTCTTGCCCCTGCTTGCGTTCTTGGGCTTGAGAACCCGACATGCAGGCGGCGAGAGCGAGCAGAGTGGAAAGCAACAGAACCACAAGGCGACGTGAAGTGCGCATCGAATACTCCAATGTAGGTACTGCCCAAAGACGTGACGACTCATAAGTCATATAGGAACTCATTAAAAATAGGACGTTTGTCATCGCGTGTCAATTGACGACGCAACTCGATTGTAGAACGGTTGTTCCCAACTGTTCGCGGTGATTTGGGCCTCAGGTTGATACCATTTCCAGTCCGGTCATTGTGCCGGTACTTGAAGCGAAGCGGTCGGTTTCAATGTTCAGACGTTGCAGCACGCTGACGAGGAGGTTGCACAGTGGCGTATTCTTAGACGGACTAAAGGCTAGGTGTTGACCATGCCGGAAGCCACCGCCAGCTAGAATGATTGGCAAATTCTCGTTGCTATGGCTGCTGGCGTTGCCGAGGTTCGATCCGAGTAGAACGCTCGTGTGGTCAAGTAGAGTACCGCCACCATCGTCGATGGAGTCGAGCTTGGAAAGAAAATCGCGGAATGCGTTCAACTGTTCGACTTCGATAAGCGTCAGTTGCGCAACCTTGCCGGGATCTCGACCGTGGTGCGAGAGGTTGTGATACCCTTCCGTCACGCCAGACACGGGTGGCACGGGAGATGACAGTGGTTGGCTCAAGGTGATGATGCGCGTGGAATCGTTTTGCAAAGCGAGATGCATCATGTCGTAAAGCAGTTTGGTTCGGCCGACCACATCGGCGAGATCCTCGATGTCGATGGGCTCAGGCATGGTGCTCCAAAGAAAGTACGAAAGTCGCGATGCGAGTGCATAATCGCCGATCTGCTCACTGCCATCGTGCACGGGTTCGCTGAGAAACAAAAAATC
>JAYUVJ010000094.1:0-6072 GCA_043754155.1 Acidimicrobiia bacterium | reverse complement strand
CGTGGTGACCGAACTTTCGCCGGGCCAACGCGCAATCCGAGAAGCCAGTGCGCGGCGTGTGGTGACACCTATTGAGGCTGCGCCATCATCGACAAACGGACGTGGTGCTCCGGTCTCTTCCATTGCCTCGCCAGGTTATGGCCGTGCCGTAGTTAGGGCCATCGATTCAAGTTTTGGTGCTGCGGAACGTGTGCTTTCGGCCCGCACGCCAGGCTCCACGGTGCTCACACCACACGACGGCGAGTACGAACGAATCACCGGCAAATCCGTCGGTGCCAATCGAATCCTCGCAGCCCAACGTCTCGCTGCGGCAACCGGTGCGGTTGTGCTTTTGAAGGGCGCCACCACCGTGATTGCCGATCATGAGGGCCGCACGGAATTGGTCCGCCACGGAGACGAACGCCTAGCCACTGCTGGATCAGGCGACGTCCTCAGCGGCATCATAGGCGCACTTATCGCCCAGGGTCTCACCCCGTTCGCGGCCGCATCCACCGGCGCCTACCTCCACGCCGAATGCGTAACTTTTGGCCCCACCCATGGCCTCATCGCCAGCGACCTCGTAGCCGCCCTAAGCCAAGCCTGGACCAACCTGTTGAATCAATCGAGCAAATAGAATGAATGAGATATCTATTTGGGTAAAGCCCGACTTTCTCCCGCCCGAGTGTGTTTACCTAAGCGCCACTGGCGGAGTGCGGGAGGAGCGCTTGACCTTCATGAAGAACCGTTTTTTCAACAGGTTCGAAAGCGGAGCGAATCCCAGTGATGCGGTGAACCTCAGGTCCAAATTTCAAAATCCCTGGTAACCCTGTTTGACCGGGGTTCGGTGCCCGAATTCAGGTGGGTCAAAGAACGATTTCAAGAGGATGATTGCTGAGATGAGTATTGAACAGTTTCGGCCTACTCGGGCTGTGGTGGATTTGGTGGCTATGTCGCACAATGTGGCGGAGTTTGTTCGGATTGCTGCGCCGTCGATGGTCTGCGCGGTGGTGAAGGCTGACGGGTATGGGCATGGCGCGGTGCAGTCTGCGAAGGCGGCACTTCGGGGTGGGGCTATGTGGTTGGCGGTTGCGCTGGTTGAAGAGGGAATTGAGTTGCGTAAAGCGGGAATTTCGGCTCCGATTCTGTTGCTTTCAGAGTTTCCGATTGAAGCGGCGAATGCCATGGTGCAGTTCGACATCACGGCGACCGTATATTCGTCTGCGCGCATACAAGCATTGAATAAAGCTGCGACTCGAGCGGGTCGGGTGGTGGATGCGCATCTAAAGATTGATACCGGCATGCACCGGGTTGGAGTGCATCCGAGTGAAGTCGTTGCGTTGTTTACGGAAATGGCCCAATGCCCGGCCGTGCGCCCATCTGGGACGTTCACGCACTTCGCCATTGCCGATGCCCCCGGAGACCCCTACACCGAAGAGCAAGTGCTTCGATTCAATCAAGCGTTGTCGGAGTTACGAGAGGCGGGGTTTGAGCCAGGTATCGTCCACGCCGCGAACTCGGCTGGATCGTTGGCGCATGACATGGCCCGTCTGGATATGGTTCGTCTCGGTATCTCCATGTACGGTAACGATCCCGATTCGGCACTTCCTGCGTACGCATACGATGTGCAACTCAAGCCCGTTCTCTCTCTGGTCTCGGCGATTTCACACGTCAAGGTCTTGCCTGCAGGATCACGAATTTCCTACGGTCTGCGTCACGAATTTCGGGTTGATTCCATTGTGGCGACCGTGCCAATTGGCTATGCCGACGGGGTTCCTCGAAGCCTGTCCTCAAACGGTGGCGAAGTGCTTATTGGGGGCCGGCGTATGCCTATCGTGGGGCGCGTCACGATGGATCAAATCATGGTTGACTGCGGCCCGATCTCCAGTGTCGCGCCGTCGAACGCCGATGGTGCTTCGGTAAACGGCGCGCCCACGATGCCGGCTTCTGGCGACGAAGTTGTGCTGCTCGGAACCCAAGGAAACGAATCGATCAGCCCCTGGGATTGGGCGCTCATGCTCGACACGATCGCCTACGAAATCACCTGCAGCATTACGAAACGAGTCCCCCGCCTTTACATCGGGGGTTAGGGCGATGGCAGCGGAGAACAGTTCACTGCGCAGGGTTGGCGTGGGTGCCGGGGTTGGCGTCGGCATAACCGTCGGTGTGATGAGCCTGGGATATTCGGCGCTGAAAGGCATCGCCTGGCTCGACCGTCGACGGTTCGGGATCGACGATGATTTGGAAGCCCGGGCCAAAGCCGATTTGGCTGAACCCCCCGATGTTGAACACCGCACTATTCCTACGTTCGATGGCGGGGAAATTCATTACATAGTTCGCGAACCGCGTGCGCATGACGTTGCTGGGAATCCGAAAACGCAATCATCATCTGGACCGGAGACCAAAGAACCTACGATCGTCTTGCTCCACGGAGTAACACTTGGAGCTGCCGTTTGGAATCACCAGTTGACGGATCTTCCCAATGAGTTTCGTATCGTCGCTCCTGATTGGCGTGGCCACGGGGCCTCAAGGGCTGGCCGAAATGGTTACGGGTTGGAGCTTCTCGCTCGTGATCTCATCACACTGTTGGAAGCCGAACAGGTCACAAACGCCATAGTGGTTGGCCATTCGATGGGTGGCATGGCTCTCCTGCATGCGCTCGTTCATTATCCGGAAATGGTACGTACGCGTATCGCTGGGGCGGTGTTCTGTTCTACTGCAGCCGGGCGGGTAGCTAGCGGACCACTGCGGGTGCCGGTAAAAGTCGGGACCGCTTTTGCGAAGCGACGCCCCGAACTAGCCGGTAGGGCGGCAGCGGAAGTACCTGGTGATGTTGGATACGTCGCGGTGCGTCTCGGGTTCGGTAGATCCCCTTCACCGATCGCCGTAGAGCAATGCCGACAGTTCCTCGCACGTATGTCACCTACGGCACTGAGTTCCTCGATGTTGTCACTCCTGGATCACGATCTCCGCGAACCACTTGCCGCGATAACCATCCCTACCCTTGTTCTTGTGGGCAGCAAAGACATCGTGACTCCGCCCTCACAAGCCGAAGAGATCCATGCCGCGGTTTCTGGGTCTGAACTTGTCTCGTTCGAAGGAGCTGGTCACCTCCTTATGCTTGAACGCCAAGCCGAGTTCGCCAGTGCGCTTACTACATTCGCTCGTCGGGTAGCGCAGCGTTAGAGCTACGCGGGTTCAAGCACGGGGACTTCGCCAGGTTCTTCAGGTACCGCTGCGGGTTTGAGGAGCGAATCGAGCTGTGCCCCGTCACGCCAGGGAGACTTCCAGCCATAGCGCTGCCGTAGCCACCATCCACCGGTGAGCGCCAACGCAACTAGGCCCCAGCCGGCGAACACATCAATCAGGTAGTGCTCACCGGAATAGACCAACGCAAACGTCATAGCAAGGGGCAGTGCGACGAGAATTGGGCGCAAACCCTTCCAGACCACCTGCCACAAAAAAATGGCTACGAGCAAGGCTTGGGCTGAATGCAAAGAAGGAATCGCTGCAAACGGGTTCACCGTCCTTTGGCCCTTCTCGATGATTCGTGCTGCGAACCGCAACCCCACCTGGCTCCAACCGCGCGCAGCCAACACCCGAGGGAACGGTTCGATAAGACCCTTTTGTGCGGCGTACCAAGGCGGTGCGGTGGCATACAGGGCAAACACGGCACAGGCCGCGAAATTGACGCTCACAAACGTGGCTGCATACCAACGCCACAACCGCTGACCCTTGGCCCACACGATTCCGGCGGCAAGGTAGGGCACGAAAAAGTGCGACTGGTAAACGGCGCTCACCATGACGTCGTACCAATGAATGGTCGATTCGTCGTTGCGAAGCATTTGCTCCACCTCGGCCATCGGCTTTGAGCGCAAGCCAACCCGATCATCAATGAGCCAATCCTGCAAACGCTCTGTCCAAAGCTTGCCGCCGCCCACCCAACGATCGGCGGCGATTTGGGGAGTTACTGCTATCGGACGATCCAGCCAATGCCCAAGAGCTCGAGCAAAATCGTAGAGAAACAACGCAAACAGGAAAGGGGCCCAGCTCAGCAGCGTGACCCCAGCCTGCTTCCACGTGCGTCCGACGGTGGCCAGCAACGCCAATCCCAGCAGCCAAACCACAATGATTTCCCGGTCGGAAGGAATCGTTCCCTTGCTCCGCAAATACAGGTACGTGCCGATGAGATAGACCGCGAACAGCACCCGACGTACCCAAACCCATTTCACCTGCGGGTCAATAGGCGTAGTGCTGGTGGCGGTCACAGCCAGACAGGTTAGGAGAAAGCGACCGGCAGACAACGCATCGGTTCTCGGCGAACTCTCATCGATTCAGAATCCATTGAGCCAAACCGATCTTCGTTAGGTCCGTTCCGCTCAATGGTTTGGAAAAAGGTTTGGCAAACCATCGACATTTCTTGCGTCGAGGCTGGGTGTGCCAAGGTAATTGGGTGCCCTCAACCGACGACACAGCTCACATGCCCCATCACTGCGCACCCACATCAAACGCCGCTGGGTCGGTTTCGTTACCCAAGCTCTCGGCCGACGAGCATGCCGGATCGCGATCACCTGGATCCATCGTTCAATCCAACGTTGGCGGCGAGTCGTCGGTCTCGTTGATTTCCCGATCGCTTGAGGACACCGCTACCTTTGCCGACGGGCTTGCCCACGTTTTGATTCCGGGTGATGTGGTGCTGCTGATCGGGGATTTAGGTGCGGGTAAAACGGCGTTCACGAAAGCCCTTGCCCGGTCGCTGGCCATTGACGAGCCCATCACCAGCCCCACCTTCACCATCATGCGTACCTACGAAGGAGCGCTGCCCAACAAGTCGTCCGAAGAAGGTGCAACTTCAAGCTTAGTAAACGTTGGGGGTACCGCAACCTGGGCAACCACGGCAAGCGAAGCGAGTGTCGCAAATGTTTCGGATTCAGCGGTGCCTTTGACGTTGGCCCACCTTGATGCCTACCGGCTTGAACATGCCGACGCGATTGAAGACCTCGGGTTGTTTGAGTTGCTCGATCGTGGTGCGATTGCGATCATTGAATGGGGTGATCTGGTGGCTGAAGCCTTCGGCTTTACCCCGTTGGTCGTTCGAATTTCGGTAGCGGAATCGCCAGACGCTCCTGCGCTTGATGCCGAGCTTGATGCCGAGCCTGATGCCGATGGTGAATTCGCCGATCGTGAACCTCGCCACATCACCTGTTCTGCCCACGGGGAAGGCCCTTGGCACGCCAGACTGGTTGGCCTCAGAGCAAACTGTGCGTCACTCGTCGTACCCGACGCGAATTTCAAGACCGCCTCCAACGAAATGAACGACCGATGAATCTATTGATCCCGCGGTCTTCAACAATCAGATCACACCCATGCTGATTTTGGCGATCGAAACAGCAACGCAATCGGTCGGTGTGGCACTCGCTAACGAACTCGGTGTGGTGGCGCATCTGGAGGTTCATCAAGGCCGACGTCATGCGGAAACGGTGGTGCCTGCGGTCGAACAACTGCTTGCCCATGCCGAAGCCTCGATGGCCGATATCACCCGGATCGCTGTCGACGTGGGCCCGGGTTTGTTCACCGGTCTCCGAGTTGGGGTGGCCACGGCGAAGGCGTATGCGCTTGCTCTCGATGTGCCTATCGTGGCTATCAGCAGTCTTGAGTTAGTGGCCTACGAGATTGCTCCAGTCATTTTGGTTCGAGCATCAATGCAGGTTTCCGTGTCCGCTAGCGCGGTTGTCGTTGAAAGTTCAGCGGATCAGCGCAATATTGAGGCCTCCCTTGGACCCGATTCTCCGCGGCTACGTTTCGGCGCGGTTATTGATGCTCGACGCAAAGAACTGTACGCCGCAATCTTTGAAGCCACGCTCGCAAACGGTCGACTCGTATGTAAACAGACTATGCCGACATTTGTTGCCAAGCCACTCGACGTTCGCGAAGCGTTCCTGTCGGCTCACGTTCGTGTCGTCGGTGGAGATGGGGCAGCGGTCTACCCTGGCACGTTCGACGGCCTCACCGTCCTTGGTGCGGCCCCTCGGGCTAGTATCCTGTCGGAACGGGCATTGTTGGTCGAAGGCATCTCAGCCGACGACATTGAACTGG
>JAYUVJ010000093.1:0-39395 GCA_043754155.1 Acidimicrobiia bacterium | reverse complement strand
CCCGCCGGCCTCATGTTGATCATCTGTATACTTATTACTGCCCTACAACTTGCTCGCTGACAAACAGGCATCCAATTACAGAAATCCCGGGAATTTCTTCGCTTTGCCCGCTACCGTTGAGTAAGTGAGCGCCAAGCGAGTGATATTGATGTTGAAGCTGGTGGCGGCCACGCTTTCTAGTGGATACGGGCTAATGTTTGCCCTGACAGCGAAGTTGCGCGATGCCTATGGGCTGTCGTCGTCAATGATTGGCTGGATCGTTGGCGTGGGTTTCTTCACTTCGTTCGCCGCGCAGATTCTCGTTGCTCCTATGGCAGATCGCGGTCATGCCCGATCGTTGTTGGTTGGTGGAATCGGGGGCAATGTGCTCGGTATTGCCTTGATGGGCGCTTCTTCGGGTGCGGTTGGGCTGCTCAGCGGACGGGCATTGATGGGTCTGGGAATTGGCGCTGCGTATCCAGCGATCCGCCGGGCTGTGGCTTTGGCGGATCCTGAAAATGTGGGCAGGAACCAGGGTGGTTTGCTCTCCTACGATGTCGCCGGGTTTCTTTGCGGGCCCGCCATCGCAGCGATTCTGGTAGGGCCGCTTGGTTTGCGTTGGCCCTTTTACGGCATCGCCGCCGTTATCGCTGGGAGTATCCCGTTTGTTGCGCAATTGCATCTCGATGAACGTAACGCTGATGGTTCCGAGGCCGATGCTATTGCGCGCGGCCCGAGCACCGTTCCGCGTTTTGCACTCGGCCTATTGAAGTTCCGGTGGATGCAATCGGCATGCTGTTACGGGATTGCCTTTTTCATCATGATTGGGGTGTTTGACTCGCTATGGGCACTGCGCATTAAAGACATGCACGCATCGTATAAATTCACCACCATTGGCATCATTGTTTTCGCTTTGCCGATGGTGTTTCTCGGCGAACGGGGCGGGGTGTTCATCGAGCGCCGGGGGCCGTTCGTGACCGGCGCGGCAGGTCTTTTGTTAGGAGCGGTGTTCGTGACCCTCTATGGTTCGATTGCTGTTCCGCAGATTTTGATCTTTATTGGTGTGCTGCATGCCATTAACGATTCTTTTACGGCATCGAGCGCGGCCGTCGGGGTAACACTCACTGCGCCGGTTGATCAGCTTGCGGGTGCGCAAGGCTTGCTGGGGGGCGTGATGACCCTCACCGGGGGTTTGGCCGCAGTTGCTGCCGCAGCGGCTTACGAATCCTTTGGTCCAGTTCGCGCCTATGGATCCGCTTCGATCATCATGCTGGGATTCATCGCGCTCGGTTGGGCTCGCGCCGGTGAGTTCCGTTCTGTGCGAAAAATCGAAGCCTTTCGTGCCGAGTTCGGTATTTGAACCGGGCCCAAACCGGTTGACATACCGATCTCCACTTCTCAAAGTGCAGACTCCACCCGGGTGAAAACGGGCCGTAACTCGGTGGATTGAATTTTGTCGTAACGGTAACCCATGCCGTCGAAATTGACCAGGGCTTTGCGGGATGTAATCCGTTCACGTATGATCCAAGCAGACATGACGCCACGGGCTCGCTTAGCGAAGAAGCTAATGATCTTGGGTTTGCCAGATTTGTCAGCGTCGTAAAAGGCCGGAGCTATAACCGGGGCATCAAGCTTCGCCGGCTTTACCGAACCAAAATATTCTATTGAAGCCAAATTGACCAGGGCTCCGTCCCCGGGACTTTCGGCCAATGCTTCACGAATTGCGTTGGTGATGGTATCTCCCCAAAAACCGTAAAGATCTTTACCCATTTTTGTGGTGAGCTTGGTACCCATCTCCAGCCGGTAGGGCATCATCAAATCGAGCGGCCGCAACACGCCATAGAGGCCCGACAATATTCGCAAAGTTTTCTGCGCGTGAGTGAAATCCCGCTCGGAAAATGAGTTGCGGGCATCCATTCCGTCGTAGACATCACCGTTGAAGGCAAGCAGCGCAGCACGGGAATTCTTAGAGGTGAACGCCCGATCCCAATCGTGATAGCGGTCAAAGTTCAGCTGAGCCAACGCCGGGGAGATGTCCATCAGCTCTGCTATCTGACCAGGCGACTTTGTCCGCATCACTTCAATCAGTTCAGCGGCGCGCTCCAAGTGTGCGGGCTCACTGAACTTTTTCGTCGCTAAGGGCGATTCGTAATCGAGGGATTTGGCAGGCGAAACAACAATCAGCACCCTCCCGTTTTAGTGCACTTCGAACGGGTTCGCGGCCTTAGCCGTTGAGGAGGGTTTCAAGGCGTTGGTGACTGATGCTGTAAAACTTTTTGAGCGCGGCCACTTGCGCGAGTGCTTGCTCGGCTCGGGCTTCATCCGGTTGGGTTCGAGCGACACCGAGAATCATCTTGTTCTTGCCGGAATGTTCAAGGCCGACAAACTCGAACACCTTGGTGTCGTACCCGTTGGCTTCGAGGAGCAGAGCGCGGATCGTATCCGTCACCATGTCAGCCTCTTGGCCGAGATGAACGCCAAACTGAAGAAGCGGTTGCAACACTTCAGGGCTTTGCATCTGCCGACGAACATCTTTATGACAGCACGGTGAACACACAATGATCGCCGCCCCGGCTCTGATGCCCCGGTGAATAGCCATATCGGTGGCCACATCACAGGCGTGCAAGGCAACCATCACATCAACGGTGCCCTCGCCAGCGACCGTTGCGATATCACCGCATACGAATTGCAGCCCGTCGGAATTGTTTTTGAGCGCAATCGCATTGGCCTCGGCAACGAGAGATTCGCGGAGTTCCACTCCAGTGACCATTGTTTTCTTGGCGAGCGTGTTCAGCAAATGATCGTGCAAGGCAAACGTGAGGTATCCCCTTCCAGCCCCAAAATCAACAACACGTACAGAATCCGATTTCCTAAGTGCACTTGTTTTCAGTGCGCCGTCGAGAGTTTCGACAAACCTGTTGATCTGCTTCCACTTTCGAGCCATCGCCGGGACCACTCGACCATCTTCAAGCGTTACCCCAAGATCCACCAGGTACGCACGGTTCACGTCGACAAAACGTTGCTTTATGCGATCATGCCCTTCGGGAGCAAGCGAGACCGAGCTTTGGGAAATTGGAGATGAGGAATCATGAACGCTCGAATCTCCGGGCGTTACCGTTGCACCCAAAGGCACTGCCGTCTCGCCGGTTGCCGTCTGCTGAGTCACCGATTGTGTGGTTGCCCGTTGCGTAGACCAGGGTCGATCGCGGCTAGCTGTCACCGTCACAGCAGGCGCAGCCTCTGAAGCTTGGTGAGCAACTGAATCGGACTCAGCTTCCCGCGAGGGCTCGGTAAACCTATTCTGCGTAGACACATAACGCGGATCCGCAGCACCATTAAGCGGACTCGTTTTGGAATTTGCTGTGGAATTCGATGATGGCTTTGCTAGCGGGTTCACCTTTACCTGATGCATCACCGCCTTGCCCTTTTTGGAAATCGACAGATCAATATTTTCCGTCGTCGAAAGCAAATGCCCGCGGAGGAACGAACCTTGCAACAATCCACGTAATGTGGCGCGCACGTCGGCGATGGGAATGTTCTTGGTGATGTCTTTGGTGGCATGGCTGTACACGCACGACAAAACGCTTTCACCGCGGACGGCAACCAAACGGATGGTTACTCGCTCCACATCAGTTCCCGCTCGGGGTTTCGCCAACACCGCTTTGGTAAACGTTCCCTCCAAAATCGAACGCTCCGTAATCAAAAGGAACTGCTCGATGGGATCGGAACTGTTAGCAACCACCCGTCAAGCGTACTGGCGGTCCCCCTGGTGAAACTCACAGCCCGTAAACGAAGGCGATAGCCCAGCTTTATCGGGGCCTCGCCGTCTAAACCGAGACCACCACGGTTCGATCTTGAGGGTCTGCAATGTTTAGGTTCACAAGTCGAGTCCGGTGAATTTCGCGTTTCCCGACAGGTATTTCGACCGCACTCTCGACGAACATTTGCTTATTTGCAACTTCTTTGTGTACAGAACCGGTTCGACCCACTTTCCAGAACTGCTCAAAACACGTTGTCCCAATTGGATGGGGTTGGGGTGAAAATCGATCGATAGTATGCGGGGATGGATCGCTCAATCGTTCGCAGTGTTCACGCAGCAATCAGCATGGCTCATCGCCCTGTGTACTTTGTACCTGAGGCCAACGAAGAATACGCGACGCTTGGGGTAGAGCCAGGTCGAGGCACGTACTTTGCTTCACGAACTGCTCCGATAGGGGTGGTTCCCGATGAGGTAATTCTCGCCACGTTTTATAACTTCAGCGAAAAAGCCGTACGTACAGCAGAGATCGGCAAAGTCTGGGCCGGTGCTACGCCACAGGAACTGCAAGCCGCGCGCTTTCGCGCGATTCGACGATCGTTTGACCGCGTGGACTGCGCCCCGTCACCAGAACAAATCGCAGAGGCACGCGCGCTTATTGATCCCGTCGTCGCTGGATTAAGTTTGGCGGGCAAGCCACTGGCTGGGGCTAACTCGGCGGTGCCCCTACCCGATGATGCACTACTAGCGTTATGGCAACAGGTGACGATCATTCGCGAATGGCGTGGTGATGTCCACATTGCGCTCCTGGTCGCCAACGACATTGGTCCGTGCGAGTCCATGGTTCTCCAAGTTGGCACCGGCCGTTTTCCGCTCGCCATTACCCAGGCAACACGGATGTGGAACGAGCAGGAGTGGGCGAAGGCCATTGTTGGTTTAAATGCTCGTGGATGGGTGACCAACAATGGAGCAATGACCGAAGCCGGTGTTACCGCTCGGGAACACCTAGAGGACGAAACCGATCGGCTGTGCGAATCAATCTGGAAGCCGATCGGCGAAGCAGGAGCAAAACGTCTGGCCGAGTTGCTCGATCCAATCCACGTAGCCATGACTGGCGCCGGAACCTACGGGTCTCTTGCCTAAGAGAAGTCCACAATAAGAAATGCGTCATTGAGGTTGTCCCATCGAACGCTAAAGCTCACCCCCTTTTGCGTTCGGGAAGTTCATTGACAAGGATGTACGGATCGAAAAGCTTTTCACTCCTGTGTCCTTTCCGCGTGGCAAGGCCATGCCGAATCATTTCGCCCTCGCTCCGCTCACGAACCAGCAAAGCAATCCCGATGGCACGCTTAGCGATGCCGAAAGGAATTGGTTAGCAATGCGGGCTCGTGGTGGTTTCGGGCTCACCATGACCGCAGCCGCACATGTGCAAGCCATCGGGCAAGGTTTCGCCGGGCAGCTTGGTACCTTCTCTGACGACCATATCGAGGGCCTTCGTGAATTGGCTTTGCAAATCAACGCCACACAAAGCGTGTCCATCGCGCAGTTGCATCACGCCGGTAATCGCGCACCCGCGGCATTGACCGGTGGGATCCCGGTCTGTCCATCCGATGACGCAGAGACAGGTGCCCGAGCTTTAAGCACCCAGGAAGTGGCTGAACTGGTCGAAGATTTCGTGGCCGCCGCCAAGCGCTGTGAGGTTGCAGGTTTTGACGGTGTCGAACTGCACGGCGCCCACGGGTACATGATTTGCCAGTTCTTGAGTAGCTCATTGAATCATCGCCACGATCAGTATGGCGGATCGTTAGAAAATCGCAGCCGGTTGTTATTTGAGATCATCGCTGGAATTCGTGCGCAGTGTCAACACGATTTCATTCTGGGCGTGCGTGTATCACCTGAGCGTTTCGGTATGCACATCGGCGAGATCCTGACGGTCACTCAGCAACTGATCGACTCTGATCAGGTTGACTTTGTGGATCTCTCGCTTTGGGATTGTTTTAAGGAGCCCGAGGACGCTGGACACAAAGGAAGCACACTTATCGAAGTGGCAACGGCGGTTGAGCGTCGCACTGCACCAAGTGGCCGACGGGTTCCCCTCGGTGTTGCCGGAAAATTGCAAAATCCTGCCGATATCGAACGGGCATTGTCGTTGGGCGCCGATTTCGCCTTCTTGGGTCGAGCAGCGATTCTCCACCACGACTACCCAAAACGTCTTGCTTTTGACGCCAGTTTTGTGCCGTCAAAAATTCCCGTCTCAGCCGCCTACCTAGCCAACGAGGGCCTGTCCGAACCATTCCTCAACTACATGCGCGGTTGGAAAGGTTTCGTCACCGAGTGAGCTCCGCCAACCGAGCGGCCGCAATCGCCCGAAGCGCCCCGCCGCAATTCTCACCCTCGGTGGCCTACCCGATGTGTCGACATCCTCGGAACGAAGCCCGATAGCCACTCGATCGAATAGCGCTACCCGGGTCAAACCATGGGCGGGTGATCCAAGGAACTCCACCGCGTTGGGTTCGGAGTGGCTCTTCAAACGTTGCTTGATTCACTCGGTCAGAGTCGCCATCGCAACGACGGATTTTGTCGCTGCGTACAAAGATGAGCTTTTGGATTTGAGGTCGAGAGTGGGAAGAAACGCATCGAGTCGTGAAGCTCGGGCTTTGACTGGATTGAACGGGAACCCGTCGCCAGCGGTTTCCACAGCGATAGATCCTTCGAGCACGACGAGCGCCAGCAAATTTTCTATTGTTTCAACACGAACAGGCTCATTGCGTTCAAGATGTTTCACTTCAATCATGGGCTTGCCGATGTTGGCCGAACGGTAGACCATCAGATTGAGATCGTAAACAGATCCATTCATAAGCTCACCTAGGGTTTCGGATCCGCCGTCAAAGCTCGCGACTTCGAAACGAGCGAGCTTGTGGGAACGTCCGTCGATAGTGAGGGTCATACCGTTTCCAGTGGCAACCACAAGAACTCGATCAACACCCGGCAGAACTGAAAACGGGCCATCTTCCGCCACCTCGGCAATGCTCAAACGCCAATCCCAGGTATCACCAACTTGGGCAACGGCCACCTCATGCGTGACACCCCGTCCGTTGACCCAAGGCATCTTTCTGTGTTCCACGAACCGCTGCAGCTTCACACCGAAACCCTACCGAAGATTGCTCGACACCGGCTCACCTTCGGCGCAGTCGTGAACAGAGTGCGACTCACTTACTTGGCGAGCCATGGAGCCACAGCATCAGCTACGCGTCACAGCGCCGCACTTACTTACATAACTGGAGCGGTGACGACAAATGCTTACGACTTCACGTGCGACAGCGAGGACAAGCCATTTCCCATAGTGACTAGAGGGTCGCAAAATCGAGCAAGTTGGAGCAGGGTTCAGTCACGAGTTGATTGCTGGTCTACTCCAGGGAACATACGGCTACAGGGGTTTGGTGCTGTCGGATTGGCCATCACGCGAAACTGGTCAACAAGCTCAGTGGTGTGGTCCCAACAGTCGTAATTGTACATATGGTTCGCCCAGCCGTGCTCGGGCCAATTGCTAATCACGCTTCAACACTCATTGCCGAGTTTCGCGCATCAGATTCTACCATCGTCGACGTGCTGAGTGGCATTGCTACACCGGTCGGCAAACTGCCATTCCGCCTTCCCACCTCTATGGAGTCTGTCCTCAAGCAACCCTGCGACCGACCGAGCGACGATGTTCCGCCACTCTTTCCCTTCGGGCATAGCGTGACTTTTCGATAAACCGCTCGGCCAGAGCACAGAAGCGTCAATCCTTGCGAGTGTTACCTCCGGCCTCCAGCACCACTGCGGATTTCACTCCGAGATCATTACGCAATGATTCGCGCAAACGAGCTAATTGCGTCGCCGCTTAAAGAGTTCACCACGTAATGATTTGCGCACACGCGATAGTTATGTCGTTGTTTTAGGGAGTTCACCACGCAAAATCGCGATTCGTTCGTTCAGGAAGCTTGATGCGGTCCGACCGTCGGCAAGCACAACATCGTCCTGAGGATGCAGGAACAGTGGCATAGATATACGTGAGCGCATTGCCGACTCCCCTGTGGGGTTAACCACACGATGGGTCGTTGAAGGAAAGTAGCCACCGCTCGCATACTGGAGCATGTCACCGGCATTGATGGCGAGTGATCCGAGATCGCAGGGAACGTCGTGCCACTTTCCATCGAAATCTTTAACCTGAAGACCGGGTTCGTTAGCAGCGGGCAAGACCGTGATCAGGTTGATATCTTCATGAGCAGCCGCACGCACGGCTCCGCTAGGTTCGTCACCTCGCAGTGGTGGATAGTGAAGAATACGCAGGAGCGTACGGCGGCTCGCATGGACCATCTGCGAAAGAGGCATCGAGTAACCCTTAGCCACCTCCTCAGGAGTGTGGCGCTCTACCCATCCCAGGAGGGTCTTGGCCACGTCGGTCGCCTGGGCGAAAAGATCGTGGGCGGTTCTGTCAACCTCGGCCGGATAGCAACCCCACTCCGGATACACGTGGAAGAACTCTTTGAGGTCCTTGATGCTTGCACCCTTCGCCGTTTCAGAGACATTGGGCGGGTAGTAGCCATCCCCATCTTTGCTCTGAAGGTAAGCGTGCTTGTCGTGTGATGAGGTGAAGTACTCCAGCCATCCGTCCTGCACCCGCTCGATGAGTTTGGGGGCGATTGGATGATTCACGATTACCGCGAATCCAGTTTCCTTCAACGAGTGAGCAAACTGAGCGTGAGCATCAGAAGCCTGGTAGTCAACAACAGCAACGTCCATCAGTCCACAGTATGCGATTGTTGAGATCTACTAGTAACGTTTTGAGTCTGCTTCGGCGTTAAGAGTCGACGTAACCGAGCCCGAATTCGACCACTGCCCAACCGATGCAATCGGGAAGACCTAGGAGCACTTCGTCTCGCGATCCGCGATGAACATAAAGCAACTCGACATCACCGACAACGGCGAGCGCCCGCCGGATCGCCAGACGATCAGACTTATCCCGGTCAACGCCTCGCGTATCAAAAGTAAGACTTGCAACCCAAACGATCCGCAACGGTCTTGATGTCGTGGCCCGCGGCGATTGCCGCCGACGCCGACCAGTGACGCAAGTCGTGGAGACGCCACTTCACCTTGATGCCCGACTTCTCACGGGCGATCCGCCACCAATAGCCAATGCGATCCGGGTTCGGGGGCACGTCGCCGACCGTGAACATCCACGGGCCGAACTCCTCACGTTCCACCCGCTCGCGCTCAACGACAACCAACGTCGCCGCATCAAGCGTTAGTCGCCTTTGATTTGCAGTCTTCGTCGGCGCATCAGCCAACGCCACCTTTCCGCGACGGCGATCAATCTCAATCGCTGAGTCAATCGTCAACACACCGTCCACCACGTCCGCCCACTGCAACGCCGCCAGCTCCGCACGACGCGCTCCAGTCACCGCCGCAATCCGCAGCATCAACCCAACCTCAGAACCGATCGCATCACCGGCAGCTATCACTGCACGAATCTCCGAAGCACTCATCACCCCACGAGCCACAACCTTGCGAGACGACAACTCCGCCAGCGACGCAACGTTGCGCGAAATCCAACCCCACCGAACCGCCTGCGTTAACGCCGCACGCAACACGCCATGAATGTTCCGAATCGAGACGTCGGCCAATCCCTCGTCTCGTAAGCGCGCATGCCAACGCTCGACATCCTCGATCGTCAACCGCGCAACCGACAAACGAGCGATCCGATCGCCGTTGATCCGCGCCACACGCGACAACTGATCACGACGCGATGCCGGTGCCCAAGTTGCATCGTGCTTGCGCACCCACGCCTCCAACACATCCGACACCGAACGACCAGCGGCACGACCCGACGGTGCAACCGTCAACTCAGCAGCAATGCGCCGCGCATCCTTCTTCGTGCCGTGAACCGTTCGCGAAACTTGCGTCGGTACTCCCGAAACAGAGCGCCCCGTGAACGCGCGCACTTCCCACCGCAGGCTTGCGTTCGTGAATCGTCACCACACCCGAAAGTGTAGCGACGATCTTTGACATAGGGATAGGAGTAGGGATGGCTTCGAGACAACCCCAACACCAGGCGGACGAAAACTACTCAATCCTCAATCCGGATATGGCTCGCGAGATAACGAGCTGCTGGATCTCCGAGGTTCCTTCAAAGATCGTGTGGATCTTTGCGTCCCGGTGCCAGCGCTCCACGGGGTACTCGCGGGTGTAGCCGTAGCCGCCGAGAATTTGGATGGCTTCTTCGGTTACGCGGACTGCAGTCTCGGAGGCGAACCACTTGGACATGGAACCTTCAGCATTCTTGAAGCCACCGTTTTTCGCCAACCATGCTGCCCGCCAAATCAATAGACGTGAGGCATCAATATCAGTAACCATTTTGGCCAGCTTGAAAGCAATGGCTTGATTCATGATGATCGGACGACCAAAGGCCACACGATTCTTTGCGTACTCCAACGAGTATTCGTATGCGGCTCTAGCAATTCCTAAAGCCTGCGCGCCTACGGCCGGACGAGTGGCCTCGAAGGTGGCCATAGCTGGCTGCTTCGTTCCTGAAGCAATAATGGCTCCACCGGCGGTTGCGGATTCGCGGGCCTTGGCCAATTTCGCTTCGAGCTTCGCTGAGCCACCGAGGAGAAAAGCGCCGGGAATGCGAACATCGTCGAGCACTACTTCAGCGGTATGTGAAGCGCGGATGCCATGCTTTTTGTACTTCTGGCCCATGGAGAGACCCTTGGCTTCCTTAGGAATCACAAACGATGCTTGTCCGCGGCCTTTGAGCACTGGATCAACGGCAGCAACCACCACGTGGATGTCGGCGATACCACCGTTGGTAATCCAAGCTTTGGTCCCATTGAGAGTCCACTCGTCCTTCGCCTCGTTAAAGACAGCGCGCGTACGAAGTGAAGAAACATCGGATCCTGCGTCGGGCTCCGAAACACAAAAGGCGCCGAGCTTCACATCAGTGGCGGTGCCGTAACACTGGGGCACCCATTCCATGACTTGCTCAGGCGTTCCGTTGGCGGCAATTCCCGCTGCGGCCAACCCGGTACCCATGATGGCCATACCTAAACCAGCGTCGCCCCAGAAGATTTCCTCGATGGCAACGGGCATCGTGAGACCGGTCGGGTCGCTCATGGCGTTCATTAAGAACTCCCAGCCATACAACCCAATCGAAGCGGCCTCCTGAACAACTGGCCAAGGGAACTCTTCGCGCTCGTCCCACTCCTCAGCAACCGGGCGCATGGACTTCTCCGCAAAGTCGTGACACCACTTCTGAATTTGTAGCTGATCCTCGTTAAGGCTCATGGAAAAATCGGTCATGGGAACTCCAGTAGGAAAGAGGTCTAACGGCTATCTGCGTTGGAGGTTGACCACCAAATGTCTCGGAAACCGAGGTGCAAACTATAGTTAGCATACAGCTAGCAAGCAACTATTTGGAAACGTTATGCCGGTCAATTGGGCCAACGACCTGGTGTTGAAAGCAATATCGGTAAAAAACCGTGCAGAGTTGAGGCCATTCAGCCCAAGAGTTAGCGAACCTTTGGGCTAACTTCCCGTTCAACCCGTGAACGGCCCGACAAAACAAGAACTGACACTGCATAGAGTGCTGCGCCCACCAAAAACGGGGAACCCTTCCCAACCTTTTGGAACAAAAAGCCGCCCAAGATCGGCCCAGCCACCCGAGCCAAGGAACCCCACCGCGCCACGACACCGAGTAACTCACCACGAACGTCGGCCGAAATTGCGTTGGTCATGGTGGCTTGCATGGTGGGCGAGGCAAATCCTTGGCCCAGGGAAAGCAGCACCAACACGGGAACCAACACCGGCCATGATCGGGTCACGCTTACCAACGCCAAACTCAAACCAACAGCCACCGTACCGCCCAGCAGCAACTTCCTCTCCCCTGCAGCAGCAATGGCCGGACGAAGCAGTCCGCCCTGCACCACACTCACTACGATCCCAATAATCACAAACGCCCAAGGTGCCGACGACTTCGTAAAGCCGATTCGGTCCTCGCCGTACAGCGCGAACATCTGCTCAAACATGGTGAAAGCCAACGTGGTGATGCCGCCGATGACAATTAACACCGGGAGCCCATTTTCACGCCATGTCTTCGCGAGTTTCAGCTCACCACCTGGGGAAATACCGTCCGCAAAGGTGAGACCTCCTAACGACCCGATCGCCGCTGATTTGTCTGCTGATTTGTCTGCTGATTCGATGGTGAGCCGGTCGTGCAGGGTTTTCGTGTTGGGGAATCGCACCACGGTTGCGATGCCGTTGGCCGCGGCAATGGCTGCGGCTACGAAGAACGGAGCACGCCGACCGCCCAACAACACCGCCACACCGGAAATGGCCGGGCCAATGGTGAAGCCAATACCGAAGGCCGCACCCAACATTCCCAACAGTGCAGCCCTTCGCCTTGGTGGAGCAATATCCGCCACGGCCGCTTGCGCTACCCCAAGCGTCGCCCCGGAAGCCCCATCGAACGCTCGGGCAGCCATGAGCATCCACGGAGCCGTCGCCAACCCCGTCGCCAACGAACCAACAGCCGTGCCCGCGAGCGACAGGATCAACACCGGTTTGCGCCCGATCCGGTCTGAAAGACGGCCGAGCATGGGAGCCACAACAAACTGGGCGAGGGAAAACGCGGCACCGATGAAACCAATCATCAGCGGCGTGGAACCCAGTTGGCGAGCGAAAGGATTGAGTACGGGGATGGCGATGCCGAAGCCGATGAGGTCGATCACAACGGTCGTCCACACCACCCAAAATCCCGCGGGCAAGGGCTCACGCTCAGGTTTTCCTGCCTTGTTAGATCTACCGCGTTTCGAGCCGGGAGCGCTGGGGGCCACTGGCGACGGCGGCGTTTCGGCAGACGTAGGGGCTCCAGACATAAGGGACCCAACGCTACCTGCCTCGGGGCCAGCGTGGTGCTGCCTGGGTTACGGCTGTGCACACACCTAAATCTCGAATCCGGTCAACACCCCTCTTCTGGACAGGCAAATCGACCGCACTCGCTGCTGGGAATACACCAGTCCTCACACTCAACTCTTGATTCCGGTTACAACGGCATCTCTGGACAGGCAAATCGACCGCACTCGCCAAGAGCCCAACGGCTCGATCGGTGAGAGTTCGACGGCTGGATCGGTGCGGGGTCAGCGGCTAAATGATACGAATTCTGAGCATTCGATAGTCACTTGCCCCTCTAACCTTGGAGGCGTGGCACTCAAGTTGTACGACACCTGGACCCGATCCCTACGCGAATTCATTCCGCTCGTCCCCGGGCAGGTGGGTTTGTATACCTGTGGGCCCACGGTTTACAACTATGCCCACATAGGAAATCTGCGCACCTATCTGTTTGAGGACGGCCTCACCCGCGTACTGCGTCTCAACGGCTACAAGGTGAACCACGTGATGAACATCACTGATGTGGGCCATTTGGTTTCCGATGGCAACGATGGCGAAGACAAGATGGAAGCTGGTTCACGCAGAACCGGCAAAACGGCATGGGATATCGCCGAGGAATACACCGTTGCGTTTGAAAAAGACCTACGTGCACTGAACATTGTGTCGCCGACCATCTGGTGCAAAGCCACCGACCACATCCCCGAACAAATCGATTTCATTCAACGCATCGAGGATCGCGGGTTCACCTACGTCACCAGTGACGGCGTGTACTTCGATACTTCCAAACAGGATGACTATGGCTACTTAGGCCGAGTTGATATCGACGGTCTCCAAGGTGGGGCACGCGTTGAGTTGGGCGAGAAACGCAACCTCACCGACTACGCGTTGTGGAAGTTCTCTCCCGTTGCAAAGGATGGCGAATCGGTCGAGCAACGCCAAATGGAATGGGACTCACCCTGGGGACGGGGTTTCCCGGGTTGGCACATCGAATGCTCAGCCATGGCGCAAAAGTATTTGGGCGCGTTGTTCGATATCCATTGCGGCGGCGAAGACCACGTAGCGATTCACCACACCAACGAGATTTCCCAAACCGAAGCTGCGTATGAAACCCGGCTTGCCAACTACTGGATGCACGGCTTTTTCATGCTGTTTAACAGCGACAAAATGTCGAAATCCACCGGCGAGTTTTTAAGACTCCAGGTACTGATTGATCGTGGGTATCTCCCCATTCACTATCGGTACATGAACCTCACTGCACACTACCGGACTCAGCTCGATTTCTCCTGGGAGTCACTCGATGCGTCGGCTCGGGCATTCGCTCGGCTGGACGCATTCTTCATGACCTGGACAGCTGACGGGTCAAAAACTGGGGCCATCAAACCTATTGTCGAACAACCCGATCCAGAATACGTGAGCCAGTTTCTAGAATTTCTGAACAATGATCTCAATTTCCCAAGGGCACTTGCGCTCGCATGGGAGCTGACCAAAACAGACCTACCAGATGCTGTTAAGGCTGCGACTCTCAGCTTTTTCGATACAGCGTTCGGGCTCAATTTCGGAACGCACTTTCGGGTCTTCGAACCAGCCAGCGACGAAATAAAGCTGTTGGCAGAGCAGCGCTGGAGTGCCCGCCTGGCCAAGGATTGGGCAGAAGCTGATCGTCTGCGCGCAGAGCTAACCACCGTAGGATGGTCAATGAAAGACGGCAAAGACACCTACGAATTAGCCCCGCTATAGTTCGGAGCGACTTCACTCTGGAGCTGCGCCCAATTTGGTTGTGTCAGAAAGACCGGGGCTAGATGACCTTGAATTTTTCATGTACTGGCTTGAAAAGCACAACAGAAGTTTGCGACCTCAAACCGTTTGCTAGAGATCGTTGGAGATTGAGACGATGATTGAAGAAGTTCCTCTCACACCAACGCCGGCAGCTCGGGCGCTGTGGATGCGCTATGAGACGATTCACGCTGTTACCTACTTCGGCGCGGAATCGGCCGAAGCCGCGAAGTCGATTGGACTTGACTCCTGGTGGAAGGGCTACTTTGCATTTCGAGGCGCGCCGCTTGGCCTCGCCACCGCTGGGGTCTACGACGCGGCCTTCAACAGTTTCTCCCTCCCGTTTGTCCGGCGTTGGATCCCAACAATTTGGGAGTCAACCACCCCGGAAATAGCGCTTGCCACTCGGTCTGCTGCTGCGGCATCCACTCTTCGTCGGTGCGCCGAAGCCACTGGCTTCGATCTCTCGCCAGTTGCTGCAGTAGCAAACCCCATCATTGAAGAAGTGCTTGAACATTGCTACTGGTCTGGCCGACCGGTGTTTGCCGCAAACCGTGATGTTGCGCTACCGGTTGATGTTGTCGAGCGGCTTTGGCAACTCTGCACGTTGCTGCGGGAACATCGCGGCGATGGTCATGTCGTTGCCTACACCGCCTCCGCTCTTTCAGGATTAGAAGCGCACGTACTAATCGCTGTGGAACAACAGAACTCCTTCGACGATCTGGCTCGCACAAGAGGTTGGTCAGTCGAACAATGGAACAACTGCCTCGCAGGTCTCCAAGCCCGTGGTCTTGTGACCCACAAAGCTGATTGGCAGATGACGGAGTTTGGTAGAGAAATGCGACGAAACATCGAAACGATGACTAACCAACTCGCAACCCAACCCTTTCACCTTCTTGCCGACACATCGGGAGGCACGCCCAGCCAAAGCATCGCTCGTCTGGTTGCGATCCTTGATCCTCTTGCCCGTGTCGTCGCAGAATCGGGGACGATCCGCTACCCAAATCCCATGGGCCTCCCAACCGTTTTGGCGCAGCCTGCCTAAGTTTCGCCGATGAACGAAATCGGGAGAGCGTTTCTACGACGACTTGTTGGCCTCGTGCATGGCTGGCATGAGCGAAGTGGGGATGGTGTTGCCGAAACCTGATCCGGGCCAGTTGAACCAACCCGATGCGCTGAAGGTACCGCCGTCGGGATGCAGCGTGCTTCCGGTTATGTAGGAAGCCATATTCGAAAGCAGGAACACCACCGAACTCGAAACGTCCGATGGAATACCAAAGCGACCCATAGGGATAGCAATTTGTGCGCCCAGCGGATCAAGGAAACTAGAGCCCTCCGCACTGATGTCCCCCATGCCCACAGTTGGGGTGATGTCGGGGGCGACGTTGTTTACCCGTATCCCCTCAGGGGCAAGTTCAATGGCCAAGCTCCGGGCGAAGTGGGCAACGGCGGCTTTCGCAGCACTGTAAACGGCAAAGTTCGGTGCGGCACGGTGAGCTTCAACGGTGGTGAGGTTCACAATGCTGCCACCCCGACCACCAGCGCGCATAAGGGGTATAGCAATTGAACAGGCATGGAGGACGTGATCGAGATTGGTACGAATAAGCGCATCCCAACCGCGTTCATTGGTATCAGTGAACGCAGCGCGAAAGGTTCCGCCCACCACATTGACCAACCCATCAAGGCGGCCCCATCGTTCATTCGATGCGGCAAACAATGTTTCAAGCACCGCACGGTCACGGGCATCGCCAACGTGGGTGATGGCATCGGCACCGCTTGCTTCGAGCGCGGCACGGATCTTTTCAACCGCCGCAGCATCCCGATCGACCAGGGCCACTTTCGCCCCATTGGCCACCAAATCAAGCGACACCGCTTCACCCAACCCACCAGCCCCACCCGTAACAACCACAACCGTGTCTCGAAGCCCAGCTCGTTTTTCCCACCAGTCCATGCCCAAAACCTACTGCGACAGGGCTGACTCAACCCAACCTCCAGCTCCCATCATGGTTCCCGGTGAGGCCGGTAACAAAGGTGCAGCAGTTTGGGATGCCTTTAACTCCGCTTGTACCCACCAGCTTTCGGAGATTGAAGTTCCCGCCGAGCTTGGAAAGGATCTACCCCGGTTCAGTTCGGTGTGGGCCGTCAATTCGCTGTAGATCGTTTCGATGACCGAAGAAATGCAGCAAAGCGGATCGACCTTGCATGACTTGGGGCACCGGCTTACGGCACGGGCTTACGGCACCGACGTGGGGTACCGGCTTGGGGCACCGGCTTTGGTTGCCATTCATAGTGCAGCGGCTGAGGCGACGGGTGCGGATCATTTCGTTACGGGGAGCGAAGGGAGCAAATCGTGGTCGTTGCTCCGGGGCCTCAACACAATCCGAATCTGAAATCGGACAAGCGCAACAAAGCCACCGGGGCGAGTAGGCGGGGGTTCTATCCTTGACGGCCTATGGGTACGAACATTCCGGAAAAGCCGTCGTTAGACGGAGTCGAGCAAAAGTGGGGCGAACGTTGGGAAGCCAGCGGCGTGTACGACTTCGACCGGACGGCCGTGCGGGCCGATGTGTATTCGATCGACACCCCTCCCCCAACGGCCAGTGGCTCGCTCCATGTTGGCCACGTGTTCAGCTATACCCATACCGACACGATTGCCCGTTTCCAACGCATGACCGGCAAGAAGGTTTTCTATCCAATGGGCTGGGACGACAACGGCCTCCCTACGGAGCGTCGCGTCCAAAACTATTACGGCGTTTCCTGTGATCCTTCTCTGCCGTTTGATCCTTCATTCAAGCCACCCGCTGAACCCGGCAAGCAGCCCATCCCGGTTAGCCGCCCCAACTTCATCGCGCTGTGCGAAGAACTCACCAAAGAGGACGAAAAAGCCTTCGAGGCCCTGTTCCGCACGCTTGGTCTTTCGGTCGATTGGAACCTGCAGTACGCCACGATTGATGAGCGTTCGCGCAGGGCTTCACAGCGCGCCTTCCTTCGCAACCTGGAACGCGGCGAGGCTTATAGCCAAGACGCACCAACGCTCTGGGACGTCGACTTCAAAACCGCTGTGGCCCAAGCCGAGTTGGAGGACCGCGAACGTCCGGGTGCATATCATTGCCTCGCGTTCCACAAAGCCGAGGGCTCACCGACCGGTGCTGGCGACATCATCATCGAAACCACTCGTCCAGAGTTGCTCCCTGCCTGTGTCGCTATCGTTGCCCATCCCGACGATGCCCGCTACAAACCCCTGTTCGGCACCATGGTCCGCACCCCGTTGTTCGGTGCTGAAGTTCCCGTTCTGGCCCACCCATTAGCCCAGCCCGATAAGGGTTCGGGTATTGCCATGATCTGTACGTTTGGTGATCTCACCGACGTAATTTGGTGGCGCGAGCTCAACCTCCCAACCCGGACTGTCATTGGCCGAGACGGTCGTATCCTCAGCGACTGCCCCGAGATCATCACGTCGCCAGAAGGTAAAGACGCCTATCAACAACTCGTTGGGTTGAGCGTTAAACAGGCGCAGGTAAAGATCGTCGAACAGCTGCGGGCCACCGGCGAAATGCTGGGCGAGCCGAAACCGATCAGCCATCCGGTGAAGTTCTTTGAAAAGGGCGATCGTCCCCTCGAAATCGTGTCGAGCCGCCAGTGGTATATCCGCAACGGTGGCCGCGAAGAGAAACTGCGCGAAGAATTTCAAGTCCGGGGACGTGAACTGCAATGGGTGCCCGAATTCATGTGGCACCGCTACGAGAATTGGGTTGGTGGTTTGAACGGCGATTGGCTTATCAGCCGTCAACGTTTCTTCGGTGTACCCATCCCGCTTTGGTACGCCCTCGACGCCGACGGTGAACCCAACTACGACGTGCCGCTCAAGCCCAACGAAGCGCGCTTACCAATCGATCCGTCGACCGATGTTCCGGATGGGTACTCAGCCGATCAACGCGGCACGCCGGGCGGATTCCAGGGCGATGCCGACGTGCTCGATACCTGGGCTACGTCATCGTTGAGTCCCCAAATCGCTGGCCGTTGGGAAGACGATCCGGATCTTTTTTCCCGCATGTTCCCGATGGATCTTCGCCCGCAGGGTCACGACATCATTCGTACGTGGCTGTTTTCCTCGACGGTTCGTGCGCATTTTGAGCACAACTCGGTTCCGTGGAGGAACATCGCTATTAGCGGATGGATTCTTGACCCGGATCGCAAGAAAATGTCGAAATCAAAGGGTAACGTAGTTACCCCCGTCGACCTGTTGGTTGAACATGGCTCCGACGCAGTTCGTTACTGGGCTTCCTCGGCACGCCCCGGCGTAGACACCACCTTTGATACCGGACAGATGAGGATCGGCCGCAAACTGGCCATCAAGTTGCTCAATGCTTCCAAGTTCGTGCTCACCATCCTGGGCGATGATGAAGCTCCTCCTATCAGTGCGGTTACGGCCCCCGTCGACATGGCGGTTTTAGCAAAGCTCAGCGCGCTTATCGATGAAGCAACCACGGCCTTTACCGCCTATGACTATGCCCGTGCTTTGGAACGTACCGAATCGTTCTTCTGGTTCTTTTGCGACGACTACGTAGAACTGGTTAAGAAGCGCGCTTACGGACTGATTGGTGATCCAGAGGCCGACAGCGCTAAGGCCACATTGGCTGCCATCCTCCGCGTACTGCAACGACTGTTTGCCCCCTTCCTACCCTTCGTTACCGACGAGGTGTACTCTTGGTGGAACACAGAATCCGTACATGCCCAAACCTGGCCGGCTACGGCCGAAATTGCCACTCCAACAAAGGGCAATCAGGCATTGCTCAGCATTGTTGGTGACGCCCTAGGAGCGGCAAGACGTACCAAAACCGAAGCTAAACGCAGCATGAAGACCGTAGTTTCGAGCATGATCATCCGGGACACCCCGGAGCGTATTGCCGAGCTGAAACTCGTTGAGCAAGATCTTCGTGACTCGGGTGGAGTAGCGGAGCTGACCTATCGGGAAGATGCTGGGCTCAAAGAAGCGATCTACGAAGTAACGCTCGCCGATCCGGAGCCCGCTGCGTAACGATTCCTAGAACGGTGCTCTCCGGGTTGGCTGTCCGTCGAGGTAAGGGTTGTAAGGGTCCTACATGGTCGTCCTAAATGCAGCGTAGGCCTCAATGTGTGACATTGCCTTGCGGAACCAACTACCGTCGAGGGTCTTATGACTACTCTCTCCGACTTCACCATGACGTCCATAACGGGCGAAGCAGTGGCACTTTCGGCGTATGCCGGTCAGGTTTGCCTGATCGTCAACGTCGCTTCCGCTTGAGGCCTCACGCCTCAGTACGCAGGTCTGCGTGCGCTTCATGAAACAACCGAAGGCGTAACCGTCCTCGGATTTCCTTGTAACCAGTTCGGCGCCCAAGAGCCCGGCACCGATGCAGAGATCGCCGAATTCGCCAAAACGAAGTACGACGTGGCCTTCCCGATGTTCTCCAAAATCGAAGTCAACGGCGACGATGCCTGCGACCTTTACAAGTGGCTCAAAGATGAACAACCGGGCGAAGAAGAATCCGCTGAAATTAAGTGGAACTTCGCCAAGTTCATCGTTGACAAGGAAGGGAAGGCTGTCGCCCGCTTCTCCCCCATGTCCACACCCGAAGAGCTTCAGGTTGAGGTTGCCAAGTACCTCTGAAACTATTGGTTCGGCAACCGCTGCTGAAGGTTTCACCGAATGAAAGACTGGCGTTGGGGGACTTCCCTCAACGCCAGTTTTATTTTTGCACCCACATCGCAACAACCGGCTGTGAAATGCCGCCCAACTTCATCTTCATCGAAATCGTTAGCAACACAGGAGGTTCGACATGAGCAGCACTACTTCTGAAAATCGTCGCCAAGGTGCAAGCTACCTCGTTAGCCCAGAAGAGATAGACGCTTTCACAAAGCGAGGGTATGTGCACTTACGAGGAGTGTTATCGCCCAAAGAAGTTGACGAGATTGAGACGATTTACAACGCATTTCTTCGCCGCGAAATCGCTGTTGACGGTAAGGACCTCAACGATATGACTACCGGCGAACACGGCACCGATCCCACCGGATACGCCATAGTCAACGTGATGCTGCCCAGGCGCTATTACCCCGCCTGGGTGGGCAACATCTTCGAGCAACGGGCACAATCCATTGCCGATCAACTCTGCGGTGAAGGTATGGCTATTGATTTCGATCAGCTTCTAGCCAAGAGCCCTAACCGGCCTGAAGCGATTTTTGGTTGGCATCAGGATCAGGCGTATTGGATCGATACCGACGATCGCCGAACCGCCACGTGTTGGTTGGCTGTTGAAGACTCCACGGAAGAGAACGGCTGCATGCAGTTCCTCGCCGGATCACATCTCGAACCAGTCCGTCCTCACCGGCCGCTGCATGAGGACCGCACGAAAAGCCACACGCTGGTGACGGATCTTCGCGCCGGTGACCAGATGACGGCAGTACCGATTGCTCGAGGCGATATCACCGTCCACAACGAGGGTGTCCTCCACGGATCGGGCGGGAACTACTCCACCGATTCCTATCGGCGCGCGTACATCGTGGCCCTACGGTCGAGCGAGGCGGTGCGAAAGGAACGTTCGCTGGGATTTACTCACTCGCACAACGATCACCTCGAAGTACTCGAACAGGTTGAAGGTCTCAACGTCAACGAAGAGAGAGTCGACGGTTAAACAAGAAGGATCTGGAGGAGCGACGAACCAACGTTAAAGTAGGCCAACCCTAAGTACGCGGAACGCTTATGACTTGGGCACGGCGATAGTTGACGGAGCTACAACCGCAGGGATGGTTGAAGGCACAGCAGATTTAGCGCCGGTTTTCAGTGCGACCAAACCATTGACGGTGCGAATTTCGAATTCCAACTTCTCAACGGCTTTGCCACGGGTAAGCGTGCAAAGGATCGGCGCTCCCGGATCGGCAACCACAACTGTTGCAGCTCCACACGAAATTTTTGCCTTAGCAGCGTCGGCAGGCTCCAGTGAGGTCTTTACAAACGAAACGATTTTAGAAATGTCGATGATGGCTTTCGCGGGAGCGATCTGGAACACGCCACCTTTCAGCGAACCTCCCTCTTTAACGATAACCGTATAGGGAGCGGGTACGCCCTCGATGCTGATGGTGCAAGAGTAATTTCCAACCGGGACCTTGGCCTTCTTCCCCGCCAACGTGGCTGGGCAAGAAACCGCACCCACTTTCAAACCTGGAGCAGCTTCTCGTTGCACAGAAGCAATCTTGGCCTCGATATCACCCTTTAGATCGGTAGTGGGTTTAGCCGGGGGAACAGAAGCGATCACGGGAGCTACGGATGAACCAGGGGCGGAGTTTGTTGTGATCGTTGTGGAACTTGCCGGCTTAGTTGGGACCTTTGCCGCACTCGCTGGCGAAAAACTCCCTACGATAAGCGCACACACGGTTGCGACACACCCGGTTACCAAACCCAAGGGGGCGGCAAGATGCCATCGTAATGCTGAACGGGTGACTGGGGTGGACGAGACAGATTCAGCCAGAGGAGAGTGCATGAGGAGGATCTTTCGTAAAGTGCGGGGGAACGCATCGGGAAATTGGCTCAGTAAAACCAACTTCTTCCAAGAAGACACGAGAACGCTAGTGGGCGAAAGTTGTTGTGTAGGTTTCCATTGAAAGGCCTCAGCTTTCTCACACTTTCTTTGCCAATACTCTTTACACGCTGGGCAAACACTGTTGGCGGTCGTCCGTTGGGGCGCGCGCAGGCTTTGCGAGTTCCACGCATGTAGTTCACTCACCCACTTTTGGATTGCAAGCTTGCCGCTCCACGACTAGTTTTTCGCCGCCAGAAAATTGTTGCACTTCCGGCGCCGAAAAAGATTCCAGAACAGCCGTAAGAACGCATACTGAATTTATCGCTATGCTGTCGTACCGATTTGCAAGCACCTGCTGGCAAAAACAATGTCCCTTCTCTCTCTACCTTCAGGAGCACCATTCAAATGAGCGGTCAAGGATCAGTAGCCACCCCGTCAAGTGCCGGCTTTCTTATGTGGCGTGCCACCAATGCCTGGCAGCGTGCCCAGCGCGCTGCACTTGAGGCATTTGGTCTCACCCACGTGCAGTACGCGCTTCTCGCCACACTGGCAGCAGACGATGCTCGCAAGGGCCTCTCACAAGCAGAAGTAAGTGGTCGTTCAGGCGTAGATCCAATGACCACCTCGCAAGTAATTCGCAATCTCGAAGCCCGTGAGCTTGTTGCCCGTGCCGCCAGTGCCGAAGATAAGCGTGCACAGCGAGTAACTCTCACCACCGCTGGTCGTGCGCTTGTACGTAAGGCCCTTCCAAAAGTTGACAAGGCCGATGCTGATTTCTTCGCAGTTGCCGGCAAGAACCAGGGTGCCATCACCTCGGCTCTCGCAGCACTTGCAGGCGTAGAGGCCTAAGCACCTCCTCCGCTGCTTCCCGCCGATTCTGTCGGTGATCGCTCAAAGCACCCATTCAAACGCCGTCCTTCGGGCGGCGTTTGTCGCGTTACCCCTTAGGACGGGTTCCTTCGATCTCCGCCCCTTTGCGATGTTGTAAGACCTTGGATGGCTCACGATTTTGACGTCAAGTGGTGCGCCCAAGGACCTGTGTACGCCGAGACCGGCAAGCGTGTGGGTGGTTCTGTGCAACCACTACCCAAAGCCATCCACACGCCTAGACCTAACAGCTAGTTCGAACTCATTGCAATACGCTTGGCGGGCACCAAACTCTGTAGGTTTTCTCGCTTCAGCCGACGGTCGAAATGAAGCGCGTTTGGTCGCGGAGGTCCATGGCGGCGACGGCCCCGACGACAATCGTTGCTGGGGCTTCAACTGGGGTGAGATGCAGCTCGGCGAGGGTAGTGCGAATATCGATTTGGTCGTTTCGCGAACCGTTGGTTATTGCAGCGACTGGGGTAGTACCAGGCAACCCACCTTCGATAAGCGCACGTGCTATTTCACCACGTCGACCGACTGCCATCAACAACACGATGGTGCCGCCAACTTTAGCTAGTGCCGACCAATCGACAGGATCGGCACCTTCGGTTCGGTGGCCTGTTACTACGGTGTAGGCGGCAGAAACCTTGCGGTGTGTGACGGGAATTCCTGCTGCTGCTGGGGCGGCAATCGATGAGGAGATACCTGGTACAACGCTGTAGTTGAGACCGGCTTGGCGCAATGCCTCAATTTCTTCGCCGCCACGGCCAAACACAAACGGGTCGCCACCTTTGAGCCGAACGACGGTTTTTCCCTGACGAGCCAGTTCAATCATTAGTGCACAGATAATGTCTTGTGACGAGGAATTGCCAGCACGCTTACCAACATCAATCAACTCGGCATCGAGAGGCGCAAGTTCGAGGATGCCCGGGCCAACGAGCGCATCATGCAACACCACATCGGCCAAACCCAAAACTCGAACGGCACGAACCGTCAAGAGATCAACATCGCCAGGCCCAGCTCCAACAAGGTAGGTCAAGCCTGGGGTTATGGCCGTTGATGCATCAATGGCAGCAACTTCGACAAGCCTGGCATCTACGGTGCTCTCCAGGATCCCGCCTTGCTTTGCACCGCCTTGCTTTGCACCGCCTTGCTTTGTAACGCCTTGTTTAGTAACGGTAACGCCTTGCTTTGTAACGCCTTGCTTTGTATCGCCAGGGGTTTCCAGCACTCGAGGGAGACCGTGAGCAGTGGTGTTGGGTTCGGTAAGCTCAATCATGGTGTGGTGGCCTCCTCGACTGGTAATCGGCTATGTCCTGCTTGTGCTTCCAACCTACGGACTTCTTGTTGCAGGGCTGTTTCGTAGCGCACACAGTTGCGTGAACCACATGATGGTGCCGAGCAGTCGCTCTGGTCACATCGATATCCCAGTGTGTTGGTCCAGGCAGTCGTGGCACGTTGCAGTTCGTCTGGGTCGTGGGCTTCGAGCGCCTGTGCAGCCTGGGAAATCAGTGGTCGCCAGGGCAGCCCTTCGCTGGTTCGGGTTTGGCGAATCTGGTCACGTACCGCCCTGACATGGCGCACCACCTGCGATGGAGTGGAGCCCAGGCTGTGAGCAATGCGGTCACGAATCCACGATGCTGCGGCCGGACTGGCACCGCCGGTTGATACGGCCACGATTACGTCACCGTCGCGATGAGTAGCCGGAAGAATCGAGGTACAAAACGGTGGGTCATCCGAAGCGTTCATGAACACTTGGGCAGCGGCTGCGTCAACGGCAACTTGGGCGGTGGTTTCCTGATTGTCGACGGCCGTGATCACTAACCAGGCACCCTCCAAATCAGCGCTTAGGTAGGGCCGTTCGATGAGCGTGACACCGGTGAGCGCTAAGGCCTCGGGGCTGAGTTTGGTGGCCACGAGAACTACTTCGGCGCCGGCATCACGAAGGCCGATGGCTTTGCGAGCACCAATTGGTCCGCCACCCACCACTACGCATTTCCGTCCGCCAAGGGAAAGGAGAATCGGGAACCAAATGGGTTGCTGGGCCGACGGTATTTCCACCGGAACTGGTGCACGCCAATCTGGGGAGTCGTTAGATCCAGTCATGGTGACCAGCCTGGCAGTCGAATCGAGCCAACGGTACCGCTGTTCCGACTTGGCGCGTGTTCGCAGGTGAACCTAGTTGACTCGTTGAGCTACTCAGCATCAGCTGCGCTGGTCGCACGGCGCTTCTTGGTTGGCGCCGGTAGTGAACCCAGCAACTCGGCTTGATCGACACGGGCCGACCAGTCACCAAAGGTTTCCTTGGCGTTGTTTCGTTCACGGCTGTAACGGTCAAACAGGGTGGACATGGCCGGGCCGAGATCATCGACGTGCATATCGGCGACGAGACGCTTGTTCAACCGGTCCCCGCTTACTGAACCACCGATGTAAAGATCATACGTGCGCTTACCTCGACCAACCAGGCCGACTTCCGACGTATACGGACGTGCGCAACCATTAGGGCAACCGGTGACGTTGATGCGAAGTTCTTGTGAGCCAATACCAGCTTTATCGAGTGCATTGGCGGCATCGTCGGCGAGACGCGGAAGGATCCGTTCGGCTTCGGCGAGGGCCTGACCACAGGTTGGGAGTGCGGGGCAAGCCATAGCCAAGCGACGTACTGGCGTGTAGTGATGAGCGAGAGGAACGCTATGTGCACGGAGAATATTTTCCACCTTGATGCGATCAAAAACGTTCACACCACACAGCAGCACATCTTGGCGGGCGGTGAAACGGAACTCGGGAACCAGGCCTGAATCAGCAATGGCTCGCAGGGCAGTACGAACTTGGCCGTGATGTTCGTCGGCCCTGGTTTCGGCGACATCACGCACTCGACCGGATTCAACGTGAATGCCAATGAAATAAGTATCACCGGTTCCGTCGGCAGCCAGGGTTTGTGGGTGCCAGCCCAGGTGCTCATCGCAGTCGTCCCAAGGTTGTAGAGCGGGAGCTTCTTGCAGCTCAACGGGTTGCGTACGAGCGGCCAGGCGGGTGCGGGTTTCAGCGATGAACCAATCCAGGCCGCGGTCATCCATGAGGTACTTAAGGCGGGCTCGGCCACGATCGGTGCGGTCACCAAAATCACGGAAGATGCCAATGACTTCTTCGCCCACGGCACGCAGATCGTTCACGCCAACTGCGCCGATGATGGAGGCAACACGAGGATAGGTTTCGCCTTCGCGGGCGTGGTTTTGGCCCATACCGCCGCCGGCCAACACGATCCAACCTTGCACATCGCCGGTGAGGCCGTTGGACAAAATCGGAATCAAGCCAAGATCATGTGCGTACAGATCAACGCAGTTATCGCCGGGCCACGCGAAAGCAATCTTGAACTTGCGGGGCAAATACGTTTCTCCGTAGAGCGCATCGATTTCAGGAGCCGTTTCTACTGCCGATGCGGCCGACTCATGATCAATGAACAAGTCATAGTAAGAACGCGTCGTCGGCTTAAAGGCAGCAGATAGTTCGCGTGCATAGTGTCCGAGATCGATGTTGGCTCGCTCCGCGTGGGGTGCAGGATCGGCCATCACGTTACGCACTACGTCGCCACAGGCTGCCAAGGTAGTGACGAGGTGTTTGTTCAGAGTGTTAATAAGTGAACGTAGCTCTGGCTTGTGGACGAAGTGAAACTGGATGCCTTGGCGGGTGGTGATTCTTAGCGAGCCGTCGGCAATTTCGGAGGCCAGGTTGTCCATGGCAATCCACTGATCGGCAGTTACGGTGCCACCGGGGAGGCTGGCACGAACCATGCAGGAGTATTCGAGCGGCAGCTTCTTGGATGCCCTCTCACGGCGGATATCTCTGTCATCCTGCTGGTAGAAACCGTGGAACTTGATGAGGTTGGTGGCATCCCCGGTAAAATCCGGAGCGTCGTTGGCCAATTCTTCGACCAGGGTGCCAAGAAGCCCACGACTAGCGGCCTTCAAACCTTCAACGGCGGTGGGCATACGTTCAGCTGGAGCGTTCACTCGTCCAGTTTACCCTCGATTGTCGTTAAAGCCGACAAGATTGGTCGGGATTAGGTTGTGACCTTCGTTTGCGCCCTCAAAAGCCAATGGTCCGGCGCACGGCTACGAGTAACGTAGGTGAACGGCGGCTAATCAACAAGTCATAACGACGATTTTGATGATGCAAGACGACCTTGTAGCGACCGACCTTGCACAGACCGACCTTGAGAGAAAGTTCGCCTTACCGTGCCGACCCGGTCCACAAATCGGAGATCGGCAAGCCAATTAGGCGGTCGCCTAGCGAAACCCGCCTGTCGCCGGTATGGAAAACCACCCCAATGACAAAATCTTGTCCAACTCGATCAAGCTTGTTGCGGAACTGCGCCATAGGAGCTGCATCATCGCTTCGAGGGACCGTCGACGATTTAATCTTGATGGCCATAACACGACCATCGGGCGCCTCCACGATGGCATCGATTTCCAGCCCGTTAGCGTCCCGATAGTGGTGCAACCTTCCCGATGTTTCAGACCAGGTGAGCTGCTTGGCCAGCTCGGCAATCACGAATGATTCCAGCAACGGCCCTAACGACGGATCGTTGCGGCGTTGCAAGGCTTCAGAATTCTTTCCAATGATCCCCGCAGCCAACCCGGAGTCACAAACGTGAAGCTTGGCGCGGTGAATGGTTTTCGACGCGACTTTCCGACTCCATGCTGGGATTCGATGCACGAGAAAGGTGGTCTCGATCCATGGCTCATAGGTCTCCGCCGTCGACCGATCAATCCCCAAATCTTGAGCAAGGCGAGACATCACAAGTTCGGAACCCGTTGTAGCGATCAGGAGGCGGGCCATGGCGACAAGCGACTCAAACCGACGAAGGTCAGAGGCGGTTTCAACTTCTCGGCGCAGCACCGTTTCGAGATATCGCTCGAACCATCGACGCCGGAGGCGTTCTGAAAGCCCTTGAACTTCCGGGTAGCCGCCAGCGCAAACCCGCTGCACATACTCGTCTCTTGTCGGAGTTTCCCCTCGGTGAGCGAGGAGTCCCGCTGGATTGCTAAACGCCCGATCTACGAAGTCATCTGCGCCATCTTGCATTTCTCCCATCGAGAGCGGCCACAGCGTGACCAGATCAATCCGGCCAGCCAAGCTCTCCGATACCGCTGGGGTGGTGAGAAAATTAGTAGAGCCAGTTAGTAGGTACTGGCCCGGCTTCCTCGACTGATCCAGCCGTTGTTTGATGGCCAAGACAAGCGGCTCGCCACCACGCTGAATCTCGTCAATCACTGCTGGCACGCCGAGAGACTGAAGAAACAACAACGGATCATCAATCGCCGAAGAGAGGTCTTCCTCACGGTCCAAACTCACCTCCGAAGCACCGATTTTTGTGGCAATCAACTCGGCAATTGTGGACTTTCCCACTTGACGTGCACCCTGTACGACGACCGCCCGAAAACCCGTCAACGATTCGACTGCCGTTGCCAATGCACGACGCTGAATGAGACGCTCTTCCACCTCCAAAGTATGCACCCTAACCAGCAAATTATCTAGTAGCTAACCACCATTTTCTCTACATTGAAACCTACAGTTTCAACTTTGGTCACATCTACAAATTCCAACTCGGCGGAGTACAGGCCGAATCTTTGAATTTCGCGCACATGCCTATCTTCGTTGAGGCAACAGTCCTTGCCCACCCACCGATACCCTTGCCATCAAGGTTCCGGCAGAGGCGAGCTCAAAAGCAACGAACCATTTTTCCCCGGGTTTAGCCTGCAAAGGTCAGCGGCTCATCCAGCAAGTGATCTGAGATAACAACCAGCAACCTCGGCGTAATGAGCAGTGAGATCTGAGCACGGCAACGAATTGTTAAAACCGTAGGTGTACCTATTAACATTGAATGGAGTTAGCAATGGACCCATATTGTGTCGCGAGTCCGGAACGTTCGTGATGAGGGGTTGTACCGGCGGCCAATATCAGGATCAGCCCCTCGAAAGCAACGAGTCGCTAATGCTCAGTAGCCGGCTTCTTTTTGATGGCGGACTTCACGATCCTCGCCGGAGCTTAGTTTGGAACTCGGACCCAGCCACAAAAAAAAGCGGTCATGATGACTTCAACTTCCACGCTTGCCCTTGAAACGGCATTGAATGAAGCGGTAGGGAGATTGAAGCAGCCCTGAACGAAGTGAAAGACGCTTTGTACCGGGCAGGAAACCACAACGTGACGTGGGCGCAGGCGTTGATTGAAGTTAGTCGGCGATCACTAAACAACACTGGGTCGACAAGCCGCGGCGATAACTACCGGGTGTATCTTCACGTCAACACAGAACGGGCATGGATTAACGGTGGACCGAAACTTCCAGCGTCGGCTCGTTCGCAGATCATGTGCGATTCAGCGTCGTTCGACGAGAGAGCGCCGTAGGATTCCTGACCGTGAAAACACGTCCCATCAGGTCATCCGCGGTGCTTGTTGGTTCAGATCGCCCGCTCGCTGAACCGAAGCTGTCGCCTGACGGACTGACCGTGGTGTTCTCTACCGCCACGGCAAGCGGAACCGCGTTGGTCGGGATCGACCTCCCTGAAGGCCCCCAACTAGCTGGGTTTGGACACGAAACCATCCTGACCGTCGATCCACCCGTTGCCGGAGCCCATCCAAACGGCGGCGGCAGCTATGACTGGCTACCCGATTCCTCCGGGTTGATCTACGTGGCCAAGAGCGGTGGTCTTTACGAGATTGACCGCGCTGGGAGTTTGGGACGTCTCGTAGTCGCCGCACCGGAAACGGCACGGCTTTGGTCACCAACCGTCTCTCCTGATGGCCGCTATGTCGCTTTCGTGATCGACGATGAAGCCACCCAATCCATTGGCGTCGCCCAACGCCGTTCAGCTGCCCAGGGCTCAATACTTGTGGTTGCGGGCAATAGTGTTGGCCCTTCTGCGGCAAACTTTCGGTGCGACCCGGCATGGGGACCCGACGGATTGTTGACGTGGCACGAATGGTCTGACCCGCATATGCCTTGGGATGAATCGCGAATCGTCTGTACACGTAGCACTGTGGGAGTCAACGACGCTTCGCCGGCACTAGTCGGTCCGATCGAAGTTGTTGCGGGGTCGACGGAGCTTTCCACAAGCCAGCCCCGCTTCGCCTCAACGGGGGCTCTTGGTTGGCTCGATGACCGCAGCGGTTATCGCAATGTGCGCATACAGTCCTCATCGGTTCTCGGTTCAGCGGTCCACAGCCCGGCGCTCGAAACATTCGAACATGGTGGACCAACCTGGGGACCCGGCAATCGCTCATGGTGCTGGTCTCCAACCGGTGACCAGGTCGCTTTTGTGCGGAACGAGGGCGGATTCGCCAAGTTGTGTATCGCCAACGCCGCTCCAGGAAACGATGACAACGACTCCCAAGTGTCAGAGGTCCGCGAACTTGCTCGAGCCGTGCATATCGGAGTTTCATGGGCCACAACACCCGGCGGATCGAGCCGAATTGCCGCGGTGCGAACCGGCGGAAAGACCCCAGCACAACTGGTTGTTTACGATGTTGCCACCGGCTCGAAAACCACAATCGCCCGAGGACCTGTGGGCGCGTGGGACGGATTCACCATCCCCGAACCAGAAGTGATTTCGTGGACGGCAACCGATGGCGCCACCGTTCACGGACGCATCTATCGGCCGGCAAACGTAACCGGTCCAACACCAATGATCGTGAGTGCGCATGGCGGTCCGACGGATCAGAACATCGTGACCTTCAATCCACGATTCGTGCATTGGCTGGGCCAGGGGTGGTCGATTCTCGTCCCCGACTATCGCGGTTCAACCGGCTGGGGTCGCGAATACACCAGGTCCATGCGAGGCTGCTGGGGCGAAATTGACGTAACCGATTGCGCCGACGGAGTTCGCCACGCCATCGCACAAGGCTGGGCTGATCCTGCTCGAATCGTGATGATGGGTGGATCCGCCGGCGGACTCACTGCGCTGCATTTACTCGCTCGTTTCGGTGAATTGTTCGCCGGTGGGATCGTGCTTTACCCCGTCACCGATCTCGACGCCCTCGATGCCACCACCCACCGATATGAGAAGTACTACAACGCGTCACTCGTAGGTGCACGTACTGATTCCCTCTACGCCGAACGTTCCCCTATAACCCGCGTTTCGCTGATTACGGCACCACTGTTAATTCTGCACGGCGCCGCAGATCCCGTCGTCGGCGTAGACCAGTCACGGGCCATTGCCGACCGCCTTACCACTCTTGGCCGCGATGTAGAACTCGTGATCTACGAAGGCGAAGGCCACGGCTGGCGCAAACCAGAAACCCGCATAGACGAAATCAACCGCATCGACACGTTCCTCGCCCGCTTCATCTAAACCAGTCAATCGTTTGGTACTTTGCGAGGTCACCGACGCGAAAGGACGACACCGCCACGAGCTTGACGTTGTAGCCACAAATCCCTCTGGCGCGATCATCGCTATCGGTGAGCCAAAAAACACACCCTTGCGCCTCGCTGGACGGCTGAGCCTTGAACGCCTCGAACACATTCGATCGTTACTCCCCAACCCAAGCCTTGAGACCTGCGCCTTCTACTGTTCTCAGCTTCGGGCTTTGAGCGCAACATCATCAAAAATGCCGTCGCGCGAACCGACGTCGAACTCATCGATATCCCCCGTCTCCCGTTCCCCGTTCCCCGTCCCCCGTCTCTACGGCAAACAGGCAAACAGGCAAACAAAAACGCCCCGAGCTTTTCAGCCTGGGGCGTTTCCTTCGTGGCGGGGGCCGGATTTGAACCAGCGACCTTCGGGTTATGAGCCCGACGAGCTACCGAGCTGCTCCACCCCGCGTTGGGAATTCAAATGATAGCAGAGCAAAACCACACACACAACCGAATTGGCGAGCGCCACTCGTCACAGAGCGAAAATGCCTGTTGCGGCCCGTGGAGGTCCACCGAAAAGCCTTCAAAAGTACTGGCCAGCTAGGGCTTTACGGTTATCGGTGGGACGATCGATGGTTTAGAAGCGGACGGGACCGTCGTTGAAGGTGCCAGGGTAGAAGGTGCCAGGGTGGAAGGTGCTGGCCTGGAAGATGCAGAGGTGGAAGGTGCCAGGGTGGAAGGTGCTGTGGCCACCGCAGCGGCTCGCTCTTCGAGAAGCTTGCGGGCATCATCGACTCGCGACTGGTAGGTGCCCAGATCACCGGAATCAAGCGCGGCTTGCGCAGCATCGAGCAAATCGGCAACATCGCTCAATACCGCGACATCGGTTGACGATCCACCGGCACCCGAACCACCAGATCCACCTGCACCAGATCCGCCCGGTTTGGTTGAACCGCCCTTGCCCACGGCAGGCGTAAGTTCACCGGTTTGCGCATCAAGACCAACCTTGGCCAGCGCGCCCTCAATGGTGGGATCAAAGCCAATCTTGTCCCGATAACTCACCGCAACAAAACGTAACGACGGCAAATTCGAGTTACTGGCCTCCACAAACATGGGCCGCACAAACAACAACGAACCATTCACGGGCAGCACCTGCATGTTGCCGTAGCGAACTTGGGAACCACCCGTACCCAACAACGATTCCTGAGCAGAAATATCAGCATTGGAACTCATCGACCGCCCTACCAATGCCGGGCCGCTTACCTGTCGATCCGTGGGTGCGGTGAGGATCTTGAGCTGGCCGTAGTTCGCCGGATCTGATTGGGCGACGAAGACCGCACGAAGGTTCTGCTGATCACGATTTTCCGACCACGTGACCAAGTTCGACTGCAAGAAGAATTCAGCCTTACTACTTCCTGGCAAAGCACTCTGCAAATAGTAGGGGCGCATATTGATTGGAGCACTGGAGAGCACGGGGGCAACCAATCCATTGCTAAGCGTGCCCTCGTCCTTCTTTACCGCTGGTGAATCGCCGGGGTTGGCGCTGAGTTCCCAACGGCTGGAGTTTTTGTAAAACTGATCAGACTTTTCAACGTGATACCGACCAATCATCGCCGTTTGCATACGGAACAGATCCTGTGGGTAGCGAAGGTGGGAACGTAGCTCCGGATAATCGGTATCGAGCTGTGAATTGGTGCGGAAGAGCTTCGGAAAGGCTTTACGGTAGGCCGCAATCATGGGGTCTACACCGGTATTCGCATCTGTATTCGCGGTCGCAGTTGACTTTTCGTTTTTGCGTTTTGACGATAACGCTTCGGTTGTATACAAGCGAACCGAACCGTCATAGGCATCAACAATGACTTTTGCCGAGTTCCGCACGTAATTGAGCTTGCGGTACAAACCACTCTCAGGAAACACTGAACCAATCGGCGCGTATTGCGAATTTGGGTAGTGACTACTGGTTGTATAGGCATCAAGTACCCATACAATCCGGTCGTTGGCAAACACCGGATAGGGGTCATTATCGAATTGCAAAAACGGGGCGACGGCTTTGGCACGGGCCCGCACATCACGCACATAGAGCAGTTTGGCCTTGGAGGTAACTTCCTTGGAGATGATCAAGTTCGCATCACCAAAACGCAAAGCAAATGCCAACCGTCGCAAAGGTCCTCCCACCGCAACACCGCCCTTGCCCGCATAGCTAGACGTGAGCTCTGCACCATCAGGCCCGGGGAAATCAACTTCTGGGGTTTTGGATCCTACGACCGCATAGGAATCTGTCTGCTCACCAAAGTAGATCCGTGGTTGCTTCACCGAAAGCTGCCCGGTAGGTGGTAGATCCTTGGCTACAAACGAAGGCAGGCCAGCGTTACCGGCACGATTGGCCTTAGCCACCACCAAACCAAAACCGTGGGTATAGGCCAACCGAGATTTCAGCCAAGAGCTTCGCGTTTCTGGCGACAGATTTAGTTCACGAGCAGCCACGATCACCGGCGTCGCTAAGCCATCGATGGTGTATCGATCAACGTCAACATTTTGAAGCGAAAAGTTGTCGTTCACCTTTTGGGTTGAGGTGAAGGTGTTGGCCGCAATATCGGCCCGGGGTTCCCACAGCCGAATGTTGGCAAGAATCGCCGCAGTACTCGCCGCATTTTTCTTTGCCGCATCTGCAGTTGGCAGCTCATCACTTAGAGGCAAAATCGAGGTGGTAACCCCGTTGAGACCAAACGCCATACGGGTGGCCGCAATGTTGTTCGTGATTGACGCACGTTCGCGGTTCTGTTCATCAGACTGGACAATTCGCGCCAACACTCGCGGGTAGATTCCCGTCGCCACAATCACCACCAAAAGCCAAACACCCGCTCCCACGCCGTGGAGCATCCAATCGTTTCTCCGTAGGCTCACGATCAGCAACACTGCGGCGGCAAGGGAAACCAACACCAGAAGCTCAAGACCCCGCCGACGAGCCACCAAATCCGTATACGAGGCACCAACCACGAAACCATTTGTCGACGTAGTGAGGGCAAAGCGATCGAACCAATACAGAACAGCTTTTACCAAGGCAATCAATACCAGCAGAATGGTAATATGCATACGTACGAAATGGGTACCCTTAGGGAAACCCATACCAAACCGCAAACTGGCGAAGACGGTATGAAACACCAACGCAACAAGAACCAACACGATCAACAGCGCAAAGAACCATGAACCAACACTGGAAAGAAACGGCAGTTTGAAAAGATAGAAGCCAACATCACCACCAAAACGCGGAACGGATTGACCCACCGAACCACCATTGCGAAACAGAATCCACTCGTTCCAATGCGATGCCATCACCGGGCCCACCAAAAGACCCATCAGCACTGAAACACCAATCCGAATGGCCCGGGTATGCGCCACCAACACTTCACGCAGCGCCGCCACCAACTCTTCATTCGGAGCGAAACGAACAGTCTTAGGCGCTGCTTTGGCACAGATACCAATCGTGAGCCAAACGCTAAACCCGGAAAGCATCGCAGCACCCAGACCAAGCACCAATTTGACTGTTAACAGCTGGCTCCAAACCGAGGTGAAGGACAACCGGTCAAACCACAAATAATCGGTATAGACACCGGCCAAAGCCCGCAGCAGACCCACGAAAACAAAGATCCCGAGCACAATTGCGCCCAGACCTCCACGTCGCCGACCTACCCCCGACGACGGCGGACGAACCACTCGCATTCTCGGCTGCTGCGGCTGTCCCGGCATATCCATCGGTGATGACATGGTTCCGACGCTAGTGCGTGTGCGGTCAAATCAGTACGTAGACATGTCAGAAGGATTCAGCGAACGGCAATGACGAACGAGGCGACCGCACGCGATCACCATCTCGGCCCTGTGCTGCAGAAGTCGCGGGAAGAATCTAAGCAGCAGTACCCAAGCGGTAAGTCTCCACCACTGCACCCGTTACTACTGTCCCGATCCGTTCAGTGGTCCACGTGCGATAGGTGGAGGTTAGCGATTCCCCAAGTGCTCGGCTGTCATTGCTACCCTGTTCAGCAACGATCGTGGCGACCTCAGCACGAATCTTTGCCGTGACAGACGCAGCAACACTTTCAATATGCTCACGTAGCAAATCATTGATTTCAGCCTCAGACCTCGTTGCGCCACTTTTCTCGGCGCCCACACGAAAAGCATCAACGAAGATCGGTTGAATCTCGGCAATCAATCGAAGCTGATGGTCGTGAGCCGAACCCAGAAGGCGGTCGACATCGAGTGTGCCACGGTGGCTACGGAGTAACGCCAAAATCGAGCTTTGCTCATCATGCAACCGACGTTTCACGGTTCGGATCAAACTGCTGTGCAGTGGACCAACCACAAAATCCATCCCATCGTCGGCTTCGGAAACCGTGTGTTCCGTATCCGCGATCGAACTACCAGCCGATGCGTTTCGAAGCTCAATCGGCGATTTCGAGGGCCGGAGATCAAGCACAATCGCAGTGATTTGTTCATCGGCGTCAGCGCGGTCAAGAATCGCCACGCCCCCCGCTTGAACCGGCACAGATTCTGAGGCGTGGTCGGAATAATCGCCGCGGCCAAGCGGCTTTGGTGTTCCCTGCGTGCCCTTTAAACGCTTCGAACCGCCACCTCCGTTGCTTCCGTTTTTGCCATGAGAAATAGAGTGTCCACTATCGTCGCCATTGCTGGGTCGAAGATCAAGAACGGCTCCCTCAAGGGAATCGCCCTCATCACTTTCCTTTACAGCAAGAACCGATCGAGCCTGAATCGCCGCGCGTTCACGATCGGCTCGAAGACGAGCAAACAGGTCATCGACATTGGCGGGACGCTTCTTGGTAACCTCAATTGCTTCTGCAGTTTGAACCTCAGCTACAGATTCACCCGCTTCTCCAGCATGAACTGCGACCTCATTTAGGCCGCCCTCTCCACTCAACACTTCGGCTTCAACGTGCGCTGCATAATCCTCGTTTACGAGAGCGGCACTTCCCCCACGATCAACTTCAGCAACTTCAGCAACTTCAGCAACTTCAGCAACTTCAGCAACTTCAGCAACTTCAGTATTGGCAGCCGCTTGGACCTCTGACGCTACTTCTGCCGCTGCTTGCTCCACGGCAGGCTCAGACGTGGGTTTGGAGGCCTCAAAGCTGGATGCACCTAGAACTTCGCCCTGGGCGGTACTCACTGGGGTTGCCAATGCTTCAGGACGGGAAGTTTCGAAGCTGTCATCCGCATCAGAAACGGGAGTAGAGGAATCGGTAAAGGTACGCGTACTTGGCATATGCCGACCGCCCCACAACTCAACTTCAAGTTCACCAATCGAGGGCAGCGCCTCAGCAGAAATGCGTCGGCCAGCGGCATCGGCGGCTAGGCGGGCTTCAACCTCAGCGGTCGAAAGATCACGGGCCGAATCATCCACAATTCTGCGCGCCTCGCGAAGTGTCTCGGTCAACTTTTCACGAGCCACCCGCAACTGCTCCAACTGCACATGGGCAACCCGGCGACGCTTGTTGAGATCAGTAAGAATCCGCTCACGCACCGCCCGAGCCTCGGTAATCATCAAACGAGCCTGCTCGCGTGCCAACTCAGGATCAGAAGCCGCTTGCGCATAGGCCGCTTCAACCACTGCAGAACTATCGGCCGAAGGCTTTCCCCGCGATTCAGCACGAGCGCGCAAAATGATCCGCGCCGCATCATCATTGGCTTTCACCACGATGGCATTGGCCTCATTACGAGCCGACGCCAAAATCGATTCATACTCACTTTGAGCTGCCAGCAACACCTCATCGGGGGTTTGCCGAGGGCCCGTATCAGGCACAGAATCCGCCGAAGAATCCGCCGCCTCCGTTGCTGCAAGATACGCGGCCTCATCGAGAACCAACTCGCCATCACTCGTGATCGGTGTAAGAACCACTCGATCCATAAGGCCCAACTCGGCTTCAACTCGGGTAGCCATGCGCTGAACGAACGCTCGAACTTCAGATGGGTCATACCCACGAAATGCTGAAGTGAATTTGGCATTGCGAAGATCGTCGACAAGAGTCGAGGTTGGGGTGCCAGGCTTTGCCGACGCATTTGATGCAGACCGAAAGGCACCGTTGCCAAAGCTTGACGAGCCGGAAGTGCCGGAGGAGCCCGACGAACTGGATGGGGTTGTTGGAGTCGCCGAGGTTGACGCACTGGACATTGAAGTTCACCTACTTGGGGAAGGAAGCGGATCACCACCCGCCTTACGGAGAGCAGCGAGTGCCTCTTCAAGATTGCGGACACCAATCACCTGCATCTTCCCCGCATGGGGTTTCGCAAGTGCGACCTCTGCAAGGGGCACTATGAATAGTTTCGCACCACTTGCCCGCACACTGGCGGTCTTCTGCTTAACACCGCCGACTTCCCCTACTGAACCGTCGGCCTCAATGGTCCCCGTGGCCCCAACTTTGCCCCCACCAGTGAGCTCACCCGGGCTCAAACGATCCAACACGGCGAGCGTCATGGCCAACCCCGCCGAAGGTCCGCCAATCCGATCGGTGTTCACTTCGAGATCAAAGGGCAACCGGCACGGACGGATTTTCGAAGGACCAAGAATCACACCCATCAACTGGCGATTGATTCCCTTGACCGAATGCAACGGCACCACCACCGTCCGCTCTGTAGGTTTCTGATTTGTTTTCTCTTTCGAAGCACCCGAAGGGCTCGACAATCCCGAAAGGACGGAAAGAGTCACCGAATCGCCCTTCTTCTTGGTCAGCATCAATTCCCGCAGGTCGCCACTCAAACAGATCGATCTACCGTCGGCAGTCACGATCACATCACCGGTAGCGAGGAGCTTCTCTACCGGACGACCCTTTTCCCGATCAAGCACCTCCGCTCCACCCTCAACGGTGGCAATTCCTAACCGACGAGCTGCCAACACTTTCGCTACCGATTTCGCGTCGTCCATCTCCTCACGACTTTGCTGAGCCGCTTGCTTACGATCGGCTTTGCCGTAGAGGAGTTCTCGTTTAAACACATCCGAATCTCCCTTGACCCAACCCATAAGCAGATCTAGCCCGCGCACATCGTTCTTTACGCCGACGGTGGCCCACAGCAACTCGCCCTTCGCTGGATAGGTTTTGGGATTCCCCGACCCGGCATTTGCGTTTGTTGAGTTTGGTGCGCCGCTCCCCGTGCTTGTCCCTGCAACTGTTCCCGCGCCTGGTGCGGTGCTGGGCTTAACAGTAATCCGCTCATTCACAATGTCGGTTCCACCCGGTAGAATCACCACGTAATCGAACTTGTAAAAGTTGAAGAAGATCCAGGCACCAAGGAACCCAATCAGGCCCACCAGCTTGAACATCTCACCCTTTTTACGACGAAGACCCTCAGACTCTGGAACGGATTTGTTCCCCTCAGTTTCGCCAGGTCCACCTTGGCCACCATCGCTGACATCCCCATCAAAAGCGTTTATGGCGAACCCGTTTTTTGTTTGCCGACGGTGTACCTCACGCTCAGCTTCACTCCAAGCCTCAGCCGCTTGCCCTGGGCTCGAAGCACTTGGCGGTTGAGCAGGATTGGGAATTTCAGCAGACATTGAGCACCGTCACACATATTGAAGCGAAAGCGGTCTACGAACAACTTCCGCAAACCCGTAGAAAGAGCCTCCCACGTACCAATGCAACTGCGACGCCATCCCATCGCTGCTCGTTGATGGACAGCGGAAGGGCATAAAACGAAGTGTTCTCACTATCCATGCGAAGAACCCTCTTGCAGCGACGCGCTAGGTTCCCCCTATGTCCAGCACCGTCGACCGTTCGGTTGCTTCACCGTTTGAGCACGCCCAACTTCGACGCACTGAAGTCACATTGGCGGGCTTCAACGGCCGCGAAGAACCCGTCAGTTCAGCACTAAACGATCCCGACCCGACCGTTCGCGCCGCCGCCCTCTCCGCGTTACATCGACTCGGAACTCTCACTTCGAGCAAAATCTCCCACGCTCTCGATGATGAGGACCTGCGAGTACGTAGGCGAGCGTGCGAACTTGCCACACTGATTCCGGTTACAAATGACGACGGATCTCGCGAAATTGACGGCATCCTCCTCCGGTTTTTGCAGTCCGGGGACGAAACCATGGGCGAGTTGAGTGCTTGGTCGCTAGGGGAGCGCCATCAGCAGCAAAACAACGACAGTCCCGACGCTGGCGAAAACGTTGCCGAAGACCC
>JAYUVJ010000092.1:0-6014 GCA_043754155.1 Acidimicrobiia bacterium | reverse complement strand
ATCCATGGCATGCATGGGGTCACCGATGACGAGCAGAACATGAAACGCATGGGCAACCTTCGCAAGTTCATGCCCGTGACCGCCATTACGTTCCTGATTGGCTGGCTCGCCATCGCTGGTGTGCCACCGTTCGCTGGCTTCTGGTCGAAGGACGAAATTCTTCTAGGCGCTTACCAATCCAACAAGTTGTTGTGGCTCATTGGATTAGTGACGGCACTTATGACCGCTTACTACATGACACGCCAAATCGTTTTGGTGTTTTTCGGTAAGGAGCGATTTGGCGTTGGAGCAGTTTCGGCCTCGGCTGATGTACATACTGTTGCTGCCCATGTCGAAGATCCTCAAAGTTCGGATGTTGCCGTTGCCAGCGTTGCAGTGGCCAATGCAGTTTCAACTGGTCATGACAATCGCGCTCACGACGATGATGGACATGATGGACATGATGCGCATACGCCGCACGAGTCTCCGATCTTGATGCTTTTGCCGTTGGTTGCGCTTGCCGGGCTTTCGATTGTTGGCGGGTTCATGAACACGCCGTTTTCGGCCAAGTTTGAATTCCTGGCCAAGTGGCTGGAATCCGCCAAGATTCCTGGCACCGAGTTGGGCGCGTTTGTGGGCGAATCCCCTCATGTCGCTGGTGGAACGAAATTCGTATTGGCACTTATCGCTATTGCCTGCGGACTCGCGGGTATCGCTATTGGTTGGAAACTGTGGTCACGCAGTGCCGACAACCCGCAACTTGAACCCGCCTTGCTGCAAAAGGCTTACGGCGTGGACAATGTCTACTCAAACCTGTTTGAGAAGCCTGGTCATGCGTTGGCGAACTTCGCAGCGTTTACCTTTGACAAGAAACTGATTGATGGCATTGTGAACGGATTTGGTCGTGTTCTCACCGGCGTGGGTGGCGTGGTGCGGCGAGTGCAGAATGGCTACGTGCGGTCCTACGCGGTTGGACTGCTGGGCGGCGCCGTGGCCATCCTTGCCTACCTCATCGTGAAAACGGCGGCCTAAGTCATGAACGTTCCTGCCTCTGTTTTTAACTCCGCTGTTTTTAACTCCGCGTCTAGCTCAGCGCATATCGCTGAAGCCGGTGCTCACTCGGCTGCTTCGGTGCCGTTCCCGTTGCTCACTATGCTCATCCTCGTTCCGATGATTGGCGCTGCAGTTGTTGCTGTCGTTCCCAAAACCCGTCACGAAATTGTTACGACCCTTGGACTAGGCGTTTCCGGTGCCACGTTGGCGCTGGCGGTTTGGTTGATGACCAACTTTGATAAAGCCGAAGCTGGTTACCAGTTCGCTTCAAAGCACCAGTGGATCTCCCAGTTTGGTGTTTCCTGGAATCTGGGCGTAGACGGTATTTCGCTTTGGCTGATTGTCCTTACCGGCATTCTATTCCCGATCGCTATCTTCGGGCCCGACGAACGCCATGAGCGCAAGTCCTACGTTGCTTGGTTGTTGCTGCTTGAAGCTGGGGTCATGGGCGTGTTCCTCTCGCTCGACCTCTTCATGTTCTTCGTGTTCTTCGAAATTGTGCTTGTGCCGATGTACTTCCTGATTGGCGGCTGGGGACACGGTAACAAGACCTACTCCGCCCTAAAGTTCTTTTTGTACACCATGTTCGGCTCAGCCCTTATGTTGGTCGCTTCCATCACCCTGGTTGCTCTGGCGAAGCCCAAGCTTGGTATGTACACGTTTGATATTACGCAGCTTGCGGAAGCTGGCTTGGGTCAAACCACTGCTCGCTGGTTATTCCTGGCGTTCGCGTTGGCGTTTGCCATCAAGGTGCCAATCTTCCCGCTGCATACGTGGCTACCCGATGCCCACACCGATTCGCCTACCGCGGGTTCGGTGATCCTGGCCGGGGTGATGCTCAAGATGGGTACGTACGGCTTGATTCGTTTCGGGTTGTTCTTGTTCCCTGAGGCTTCCTCTTGGTTTGGCCCGGTGATGCTCACCCTCGGTGTAATCGGGATCATCTACGGTGCACTTACTGCCGTGGTGCAAAAAGACCTCAAACGTCTTGTTGCCTATTCGTCGATCGCTCACCTTGGCTTCATCGTGGTTGGAATTTATGCCATAACGCAGCAAGCACTCAGCGGCTCGGTCTTGCAGATGATCAACCACGGTGTTTCCACGCCAGCATTGTTCCTTCTCGTCGGCTGGATCTACGAGCGCCGGCACACTCGTGAAATTGCTGAGCTTCGCGGTTTGCAAAAGATGGCTCCGGTGTTTGCTGGTGTGTTCACGATCGTGATGCTCTCGTCGATTGGTGTGCCCGGTCTGAACGGTTTCGTGGGCGAGTTCATGATTCTGATCGGTACCTTCTTGACGCACCGCTGGTGGGCCGTAGTCGCCGCCTCTGGCGTGATTCTGGCTGCGTTGTATCTTCTGTGGGCATACCAACGCACCTTCCACGGTGAACCCGATGCGGGCGACTCCATGGAAGACCTGAACCTCCGGGAGAAGCTAGCCATTGCGCCATTGTTACTTTTGATCGTGTTCATGGGCGTCTATCCAAAGCCGTTTCTAGATCGCATTGATCCTTCGGTGAAGGCGCTCATTGCTCACATCGAGGGCAAGACTTCGGTTCGTGAACCAGAGGTTGCCAAGATGCGCGGTGGCATTGTCGAAGGTGCTGGTGCGGGTGCTGGTGCTGGTGCTGGTGCTGGTGAAGGTGCTGTTGCTGGTGAAGGTGCTGTTGCTGGTGAAGGTGCTGTTGCTGGTGAAGGTGCTGCGGTGAAAACCGAGAAACCGGCCAAGTTTGAAGCTGGGAAGGCCACCAAGTGAGCGCGCTACTACTAACTCTCCTTGCTCAGGCCGGAAACGACATCGTTCAACCCGATGCTGCGCTGGCCGAAGCTGGCGTGGTTGCCGAAAAGCTGTTGATGCCGGCTATTGACTGGACGGCTATTGCGCCTTCCACGATTTTGGTTACCGGCGCCATGGTGCTGTTGGTGTTGGCATCGTTGTTCCGTCATTCCAAGTGGATCAGCGGCACGTACATCTGGATCACGCTCGGGACCGTGGCAACGGCGGCATTCTCGGCGTGGCGTCAATGGATTCGCATCCGCCCCGGTTCGTTCACCGCCATCGCCGATGCCGTAAAGGTCGACGGTTTTGCCATCTTTATTACGGTAACGATCTGTTGTGCTTTGGCGCTCGCAGCGCTGGTGGTTGACGGCTATCTAAAGCGTGAACAGCTCGAAGGCCCAGAAGTATTTGTACTTATGATGTTGTCAGCCTCCGGTGGCATGATCATGGCCTCGGCCAATGACCTCATCGTATTGTTCCTTGGTCTCGAAATTCTTTCGATTGCTCTTTACGTTTTGGCGGGTTCGCATCTGCGCCGAGCCGAATCCCAAGAAGCTGCGCTCAAGTACTTCGTGCTTGGTGGATTCTCGTCGGCACTGTTCCTTTACGGAATCGCGCTCACCTATGGTGCAACTGGTTCCACCAACCTCGGCAAGATTGCCACATACCTGAGCGAAAACGTGGTGCTCCACAACGGCCTGTTGACCGCTGGTTTGGCCCTGTTGCTCGTAGGTATGGCCTTTAAAGTTGCGGCCGTTCCGTTCCACTTATGGACACCCGATGTGTACCAAGGCTCACCTTCACCGGTTGCAGGGTTCATGGCAGCTGCCGCCAAGGCCGCGGGGTTTGCTGCGCTGCTGCGCGTCTTGCTCACCGCCCTCGGAACCTTGGAATCCGACTGGCACCCAATTGTATGGGTACTTTCGATTATCACCATGGTCATTGGCTCGATTCTTACTATCGTACAAACCGACGTAAAGCGCACCCTGGCCTACAGCTCAATCTCCCATGCCGGGTTCATCATGATTGGCGTGCAGGCTGCTTCAACTAAGGGTGTTTCTGCAGCACTGTTCTACCTGTTGACCTACACCTTTGTAGTGCTCGGCACGTTCGCCGTGGTGACAATTGTTGGTCGCCGAGGAGACGCTGCGCACTCGTTGTCGTCGTATGAAGGTCTTGGACGCAAAGCCCCCGTGCTGGCTTTGGCGCTCACGTTGTTCTTGCTTGGACAGGCGGGCATTCCGATGACGTCGGGATTCGTGGCGAAGTTCGGGGTGCTCTCCGCAGCGGTCGATGTGAAGTCCTATGCCATTGCCATTGTGGCCATGTTGGCTTCGGTCGTTTCGGGATTCGCTTACTTGCGGATCATTGTGAAGATGTACTTCTCGGGTGATGGTGAAGATGCACCTGCCGGCGCTTACGCCGTGCCAATGGGAACCAAGATCGCCATCGGCGTTTCCGCAGCCTTCACCTTGTTTGCCGGGGTCGCGCCTCAAGCACTTTTGACCTTCGCCGAAAAAGCGATTCTCCGCTAGACCGCAAAGCCCGATGATCGGGCTTTGGTCACGTTTTATGTGGATTCGTAGAGGTAATCGGTAGAGGCTGGGAGACTAGACGGCGTGGAAAAACGTGACATTTTGGTAATTGGTGGGGGACCGGCCGGTGCAGCCGCGGCGATTCGAGCGGCGCACGCTGGAGCCAAGGTCACAGTGTTCGAAAAAGGGGCCTTCGGGCGGGACAAAGTATGCGGCGACGGATTGACACCCAGGGCGGTGGCTGCGCTGCAGGAGTTGAAACTCAACGTCGATGGCGCACATCGGATCGATGGGTTACGGATGATCGCCCACAAGACGCAGCGCGAATTGCAGTGGCCCGCGTCTGCTCGGTTTCCTGGCTACGGTGCGGTGTGGCCCCGCAAAACCTTTGATGCCTATCTGATGCAAGCGGCCTCGGATGCTGGTGCGGAGATGTTGTATGAGCATGAGGCAACACCTCTGCTGGCTGATTCTCCTGGCCTGAATGGCCAAGCCAAAATAATAGGTGTGCGTGCTAATGGCCGGGAGTGGCACAGCGAATCGGTCATCATTGCCGCAGGTGCCCCCGGAGCGATCAACAAGATGCTCGGTGCCGAACGCAATCACGATGAACCGTTTGGCTTGGCCATTCGGGCCTATGCAGAATCTCCCCGTCATGCCGACCGGATGTTGGAATCGTGTCTCACACTCAAAGACGAGCATGGCACCCCGATTCCCGGTTATGGATGGATGTTCCCGGCTGGTGATGGCACGGTGAATATTGGTGTCGGCGCGCTGAGCACTATGAAAGGGTTCAAGAAGCTCAATTTGAACAAGCTGCTGGACTCCTATGCGGGCTTAGTACGTGGCCCGTGGTCGCTAGGCCCATATATTGATCGTCCGCGCGCATGGCGTTTACCCATGAGCACGATGCGTCGACACGGTCATGGGTGGGTGGCTGTTGGCGATGCAGCCGGGTTGGTCAATCCCATGAACGGTGAAGGTATTGATTACGGTCTCGAATCGGGCATGCTGGCTGCTGATTTGATGCTGGCCAATCCTGTTACTGCGCCGGCGTTGTATGACCGTGAAATTGGTGCGCGGTTCGATGCTTTTCTGCGGACGGGGCGCAGGTTCAGTTTCGTTATTGGACACCCATGGCTGCTTCGTCCGGGGCTGCGATTGGCCGTTGGCTCACAAGCCGTTGCCGACATCACGCTTGCCGTTATGGGCAACCTGGTCGATTCTGAAACCCCCGGTGCCGCCGGCCGTGTCCTGCGTATCGCCGATAAGACGCTTGGCTTCCTCGACCCATTCCTCCGCAAAACTCGCGCTGCGGCTTAGCTTTCAATTCGGGCCGACGCGAAACCGGTTTGTACGATTGCAGTGTCGCTGTTCTTCGGGTACCTGGATTGAGACGGCGGTAATCGTGGTGAAGTCCGCTCGCCCGACGATGAGACCTTCGAGAAGTTTGGCTTTTACTTCGTTCATGGTGTTGATGAAGTGCTCGTGGCCGATCTTGTGTTGCAGACCGTCACATGATTTGCGCGCACCGAGGATTCCTACGTTCCCAGAGCAATCAGCAATTTGCTCAGCATCAGCTCGGCCGACATCCAAAGCGCACTCGGCTGGTAACGCTCGACGCTCACTCTGGCAGCCGGGGAAGTGCGGTTGGCTGAGCGAGCGCAG
>JAYUVJ010000091.1:0-5699 GCA_043754155.1 Acidimicrobiia bacterium | reverse complement strand
CACGTTCAATCGTTTCATCTAGAACACCAGGTTCATCGAATCAGAGGTCTCAAGCAATATAACCAGGACTGAGTTCGGTGCTAGCTCTCGCAAATTTCGTCGATTAGACCCCACACAAGCGCGGTCGCTGCATTGATTCGACGTCCGGTTAGTGCCAACAAGGCGGTTCGGTAGCGTCCTATTCGTGGCGGGAGGCTAGCGGTTCCACCTGATCCGGGGAGGAGGCCAAGGGCCAGCTCTGGCAAGGCAAACACCGTATCGGGGTGCGCAACGATTCGAGACGCGAATGCCGAGAGTTCGATACCGGCACCGAAACAAAAACCATGCACGCGTACGGTTACGCGATCAGCGATCCGAACCAACTGGCGAGCCGCGCTTCGCGTCAATCTAGTTTGATGGGCCGATGCAGGATCGACAAACAAGCCGAATTCTGCGAGTTCTCCGCCACTACAAAATGACCTCCCGTTACCGCTCAACTCCACGTTCACGTCCTCGTCGATGGCCGCGATTTCTAAAGCCGCTACGAGCCCATTACGCATCGCCGCAGAATACGCGTTGTGACGAGTCGGGCGATTCAAGACAACGAGCAGGCGGTCTTCTTCCCGAGTGACAAGCACCGGGGATTCGGCATCGAGACCCACCGTTTTTGTGGAATATTTGGATCGCCAAGTTGCGAACTCAGGACCAGCTTGAAGCATCGAATACGACGCCGATTCTGCAACTAACGCTTCGTCAAGCGATCGCCCGTCACGGCCTCGAAGCAACAGAGCGAGTGATACCGAAGCAATGGGAAAGCGGGCCACAGTAGCCATTATTTCCTCTGCCTCGCCAGAGCAGGCAGCGACCACATCAATCAGCGCGGCCGCAGATCCACTGTGTTTAAGCCGCCTCTCATTTCCGACACCAACAACGACACAAGGCAATGAGAGAAAACCTGCGGCTCTCATCTTCTCCCCTGGACCCGGCACAGTCCAAATATTTGGATTGCTAGCCAAGTCAACGAGAACAACCGGCGGCGTTTGCAACGCTAAAGCTTCCCCATCAAATTTCAGAGCCGAATGAAGCTCGTGGAAGCTCAGCAGAGATTGCATAGCGCAAACGTTACGTCGTTGGTGCCACGTTCGCATCGGACCGCATTGTCCAGAACCGCCCTCATTGGGTGGTCTGAGGCGTACTTGGTCACGGGTATTGATCTTCTAGACTTGACACTTCTGTCAGAAACTTGCTGAGACCCAAAGCATCGCAGCTTCGTATCAAGCGAACTACGGTGATGAGCGATTCAACAGCAGCCACATCAACAAAGGATTCATTACGATGTCGATCAACCTCAAAGCCGGCACCAAGGTATTCGGAGCAGCATGTCTTACCGAAGGCATCGTCGTTCGGGCCCCAAAGGATTCTGTCGAACTTCGCATTGGCGGACACCCAGCGCTCACTGCAGCTGCCGACCGTAACGCCGACCTTGTCGTCCTCGAAGGCCACGATGTTGCCGCGCTCATGGGCAAGCGTTACACCGACGCCAACGACACCATCGAACTCCTGTGCACCAAGGCAGGCAAGGGTGGCTTCGCTATCGGCGACGTGCCCTGTGAAGTAAAGGGCGCAAAAGCCCTCCCCGCTTCCGACTGATCAACCACTTTGAGACCGTTATCTCAGAGGCTGTCCAAAGGCGGACGATCAAGCGGCAACGCTGCGGTCATTCGTGATTCCGCTAACCCGGCGCGCAGGAGGATGGCATGTATGACCTGGGCGGATTGTCGTCCAAGTTCTTCGAGCGTTCGGTGACGATGACGTCGCACCCCAAGATCCACCTCACCGATTGCACCAGCACCAACGAGTGCGGCCACATCGATAAGTAGCCCGGCTTCTACTCCGTATCCCTGGGCAAACGGCACCCTACGGGCGACCGACCGGCGTATTGCGTATTCTCCAGCAAGTGGCTGAGCGATCTCGGCGAGTTCGGGAAACAACAAGCAAAACATCGGCCTGGCCACCAGTTCCGTGGTTCGTCCACCACCCGATCCAACCGAGTCCAAGGGACGGTCGTAGTAGCCCTTCACCATCGCGATTTTGGGATCGATCACAAACGGGGCTACCAAACGGCGCACGTAATCAGGTGTGAACGATACGAGATCGCCGTCGCACCACACGATCACGTCACTCTTTGCCACCTCAACCGACGTCCACAGGGCATTGCCTTTCCCCACGCCTGATCCCTCGGAAATCAACACATCAGCCACTCGAACGACACGAGCCCCCGCAGCCGTGGCCACTGCGGCTGTGTGATCGATGGAATTATCGTCCATGACAATCAGCTCGTCGACCAACGACTGATCATTCAGCGACCCAGCATCGGCTCCACCCGAATACAGCGAATCGGTTATTTGGGACAAAATTGTTCCCACCGTCGCCGCTTCGTTTCTGCACGGGATGATCACCGCGACCGTCAGACCAAGGGCACGTTTTCGGGCCTCCAAATTCGCTAAAGGCAAATCGGCCAGTGCATAGCGTCGGGTCTTTGAGGTTTCCCCGTTCACAGAGCTACCGTTGAAAACTCATGAAGATTTTTGGCGTGTGTAACGCTTCCCCGGATTCCTTTAACGAAGACTCGATCGTGATCGGTGCCGAAAGTGCCGTGAAACGAGCGACGCAGTTGTTGGCCGATGGGGCGGATGCCATTGATCTGGGTGGTCAAGGGTCGACGTTTATGGCTACCCAGGTTGATGTGGAAACCGAGTGGGCGCGCCTGGCGGATCTGATTCCGGCCATCCGGGCAATGCGCCTTGGAAATCCCGTTGATCTGAGTGTCGACACGTGGAATTCCGAGATCATGCGCAGGTCCCTTGATGCGGGCGCCAACATCATGAATGCCGCCGACGCACTGCAACAGCCCGGAATGTGGGAATTGGCCGCCGAACGGCAAGTTCCGGTGGTGCTGCCGTTCATGTTGGGCGTTGATCCGCTCCATCTCGAACATGTGCATGGAGACGCTGTGGAGGTCATGTGCGAGTGGTTCGAAGCCAAGCTCGCGGAAGCCACCCGATGGGGTATCCGCGAAAACATCATCTTGGATCCAGGTACCGGGTTCGCACCGCTGGGCTGGGAGTGGGAAAGCCGCTACCACTATCAAAAGCATATCTACTCCAATTTGGATCGTCTGCGCGCATACGAATTGCCGATCTATATTGCCATGCCCTGGAGACGCACCGAGCAACACGATGAGTTGCTGGAAATCGTGCTGAGTTCCAACGTCGATTACGGTCGCGTGCACTACCCCGCCCACGTTCGCGCCATCGAAGCTGCCGTCATGAAAAGTTGATTCGCCAGCGGTTCCACGGTACGTGCCAGTAAAACGAACCGAGCCCATCAGTTCAAGCCCGTGTTCGTCGACGACCGCGAAGAATGCCCACGAGCACCGAACAGGGACACAACGATCTGCTTACTTACGATTGCCTAACAGATCAAGTCCGGAGATCTCAAACCCGTCGACGCGCTGAACCCCATCGACAGGCAGAGTGCTTTCCCAGTCGACACGAACCTTGTCGGGGGCCACGTCGGCCAAGGGAGCCATCACAAATCGACGTTCCCACATGCGAGGGTGCGGAATCGTGAGCTCAACGGATTGAACCGTTACGTCCGCATACAACAGCACATCGGCGTCAAGTTCGCGTGGCGCATCGCGAACTGTCCGCACCCGCCCAGCCTTGGTTTCCAACGCACGACAGCGGGTCAACAATGCAAACGGATCCAAATCGGTATCTAACGCGATAACCATATTGAGATAACGACCCTGTCCGCCCGGCCCTCCGACTGGCTCGGTTTCGTACACACCGGAAAGGGCAGCCACGCCATCAAAACCTTCAATGGCCGCACGCAAATTCGCCCGACGGTCACCGAGATTCGATCCCAACGCCACATATGCCCGAACCCGAGGACGACGTTCAACCGCCAATTGCGATCTACTCCGGCGAATGCGTACCCCGGTCGAATGCATATCGGATGGGATCGGTGGGCGGAGCTTGCGCACCGTTACTTCCACTGCAGAGATGCGCGTATCAATCAGCAATTCTTCGGTGATCCGAGCAGCAACTTTTTCGAGCAATTCATGGTGCTCATCCCGAATGATCCGCTCCACAATTTCGATGGGATCCACATAGCTAACCGTCGAGCGAACATCATCGGTCGCACCGGCCTCACGCGTATCAACTTCAAGATCGAGATCTACCTCAAACGGCTGCGCCCGAACCCGCTCCTCGTGCAACACGCCAATAATGCCAACAACGCGCAATCCGCGAATTTCAATGTGGTCCATAACCATACCCTCCAGGTGAACCCAAACAGCTTCCCCCAAATACGGCCTTGCCAGCCACCTACCGAGTCAAATACCCAGGACTGAGCCTTGCGAGCGCCGGTTTCAAGTTTTGAGGTCAGCCTTCATCTGAGATCGGTGTTGAAAAAAGATTCAGCGTTCACTTGGGCTTTAGCGTTTGCCGGGCGCTCCCTTAGACTCCTCGCCATGAATCTTGACGGCCCATTTTACGACGACCTCCACGTGGGGATGACCATTGCGCCGCTGCCGCCGGTTACTTTCACTGAGGCCGACAACGTGATTTATCGGGCCATCTGCGGCGATCAACACATTCCTTCGGTCGACGTAGGCGCGTTCGCGACAATGGGCGGATTGGGTGCACTCGTAAATCCGGGCCTGGTCATGCAGTACTCGATTGGCCAAACCACCGGCGCCACCCGACGAGCGATTGCCAATTTGTATTACCGCACTGTGCGGATTCATCGTCCCGTCACTGTTGGCGAAACCCTCGTTACCACCACGAAAGTGCTTGGACTCTCCGACGCCTCTCCCAAGGATGGCGTTTTCCGCGGCAAGGTTTGGCTGGGTATCGAATCCCACACCGCCGCCGGTCCAGTTGCCACCTATGAGCGATGCGCCCTGCTCCCCTGCCGCGGTTCTGTAGCTCCTGGACACACCTCCACCATCCCCGGCCCCTCAGAGCTCACCCCTCTAGAAGCCTTCGTGACCGACTTACCTACCTGGAACCTGGCCGAACTTCCGATGACGACAGATTGGGCCATTGGCGAACAAGTTGAAGACCCAATGCGCGATCACGTGGATTTGGCCCCAGCGTTGGCTCGTATGACGTTTAATCAAGCAGTTGTGCATCGCGACGTCACCAGAACCAGCAACGGTCGTCGTCTAGTGTACGGAGGACACGTTCAGGCGCTCGCCCAAGCCTCGTTAACCCGCGTGCTGCCCGGAATGGCGACCGTCCTAGGTTGGGACGGCTGCGATCACCTTGCGCCTGCTTACGAAGGTGATCTGCTGGCATTCCGTCACCGTCTGCTCGATACCCTCGCCCTAGCCTCAGGCAATCGCCTCCTGCGCTTCGAAGTAACCGGTCGACGCATCACCGGCGACGACACCGCAGATGCAGCCGCTGCCGACCTCTTGCGCTGGACCACGGTTGTTTTCGCCCGGTAACCCGTTACCCGACGCCCTAAGGCACCAACTATCGGTAGGCGGTCACGATCGGGGCGAGTTGTTCTGGGCTTTCACCGTGGAGGATGACTGCGTCGGCACCGAGTTCGCGCTGACATTGTACTAAGCGTGCACATTGTTCGGGGCTTCCACTTGCCGACGGAGCCAACCATTCAGCGGGAAGCAGCGTGGCGATGTGTTCCAG